>JBFHON010000149.1:0-7199 GCA_041593295.1 Oceanococcaceae bacterium
CTCGAAGATGCGGTTGATGCGGCTGTCCCGGTAGGCGCGTTCGGCGCTGTACTCGGCGCAGTAGCCGTAGCCGCCGTGGATCTGCACGTTCTCGTCTACCGCGAAGTCAAGCACCTCGCTGCCGTACACTTTGAGCATCGCGCACTCCACGCTGTACTCCTCGATGGACTGCAGCGCGTTGCCGCCCCCGTCCCCGTGGAGGAGGTGGTCGATCATGCCCACGGTGCGGTAGGCCATGGCCTGCGTGGTGTAGATGCGGGCATACATCTCGGCCAGTTTCTCGCGGATCAAGCCGAACTCGGCCAGGGGTTTGCCGAACTGCTTGCGCTCGAGGGTGTAGCTGCGAGCAGCATGCCAGCAGGCCTCGGCGGCGCCCAATGCCCCCCAAGCAATGCCATAACGCGCATTGTTCAGGCAGCCAAACGGCCCCTTCAGCCCCTGAGCACCGGGAAGCATTGCGGATTCCGGCACGAGCACATCGTTCATGATGATCTCCCCGGTGATCGATGCCCGCAGCGCCAGCTTGCCATCAATGCGTGGCGTTTCAAGCCCGGCCATGCCGCGCTCCAGAATGAACCCGCGGATCACGCCGTCATCCGTCTTGGCCCATACGATGAAGACATCGGCAATCGGACTGTTCGTAATCCACATCTTGCTACCGCGCAGACGATAGCCACCGTCGGCCGCATGCGCGCGCGTGACCATGCCTCCGGGGTCGGAGCCATAATCGGGCTCGGTCAGCCCGAAACACCCCACCCATTCGCCGGTCGCCATGCGCGGCAGGTATCTCTGCTTCTGTTCCTCGGTTCCATAAGCCGCAATCGGGTACATGGCCAGTGACGATTGCACGCTCATCATCGAGCGGTAGCCGGAGTCGACCCGCTCGACCTCGCGCGCGATCAGCCCGTAACTGATGTAGTCCACCCCCGGGCAGCCGTAGCCCTGGATGGTCGCGCCAAGCAGGCCGAGCTCCCCCATTTCGCGGAATATTGATGCATCGGTGTGCTCGTTCCGGTAGGCCTGCTGCACTCCCGGCTGCAGACGCGACTGGGCAAAATGACGCGTGCTGTCGCGAACCATCAATTGCTCGTCGCTCAACTGCTGATCCAGCAGGAAAGGGTCTTCCCAGGCCAGGCGGGTCCACTTGAATGCCATAGCGACAGTTCCTAGAAAACGATGGTCTTGTGTCCGTCAATGAGTACCCGGTGCTCCAGGTGGGCGCGCACGGCCCGCGAAAGCACACGGGCTTCGATTTCCTGCCCCCGCTCGATCATCTCGGCCACGCTGGTGTCGTGGGTCACCCGGACGACGTCCTGCTCGATGATCGGGCCTTCATCCAGGTCTGGCGTGACGTAGTGTGCGGTCGCCCCGATCAGCTTCACACCACGCTCGTGGGCGCGGTGGTAAGGCCGTGCCCCCTTGAAGCTGGGCAAGAAGGAGTGATGAATGTTGATGCACCGCCCTTCCAGGGCATCGCAGAGTTGTGGAGAAAGAATCTGCATGTAGCGCGCCAGCACCAGAAGGTCGACATCCAGCCGTTCGAGTTCCTCGGTCAGGGCTTCCTGGTGCGCGCTCTTGTCCTCGGGGTCTACCGGGACATGAATGAACGGCAAGCCGTACCACTCCACCAGGCGCCGGTTGTCCGGGTGATTGGAAAACACCCCAACAATCTCGGCCGGCAACTGGCCGCAGTGCCACCGATAAAGCAGGTCATTCAGGCAATGACTGTCACGGGACACGGCAACCATCGTGCGCAGCTGATCAGCGGTGTCCCACAGGCGCCACTCCATCTGTCGCTCGATTGCAATGGGCGCGAGCGCATCCGTGATCTGGACATCCTTGATGTCCTCCAGCAGGGTCAGGTGGATACGGACGAAAAACTGCCCGGTTGCGAGGTCACCGTATTGCGCTGCATCCCGGATGTCACAGCCAACCTCGTACAGACAACCGGTCACATCCGCAATGATCCCGGGCCCATCCGGGCAGCGCAGCAGCAGAATCTTTTCATCACTCATGACCCGCTCCTCAGGTGCTGGCGCGCAAAGCCGATGATATCTCGCGCGGCCTGCCGTGCTTCCGGGAACCACATGTCCAGCAGCGGGAAGGCATGCGGGAGAACCGGCCAGACATCCAGCTCCACCTCAACCCCCGCCCGCCGGGCCTGTCGACTGGCCAGAAGCGTATCGTCCAGTAACACCTCGTCTTCCCCGACCAGGAAATACAGTGGCGGAAAATCCGTGTAATCGGCATACAGCGGTGAGAGTTCCGGGTTGGCCCCGTTGCCCTCGGCCACGTAGCCCTTGACCATGTTCGGGAAACTGGTCACCGGCAGCATGGCCTCCTTGTTCTGGTTATCCACACGCGAAGGTGGTGCATACACCCGCGCCATCTCTGTGACCGCGGAAATGGGTACGGCACAGCAGGGCATTGGTAGCCCGGCTGCTCGAATGCGCTGCAGCAAGCCGAGCACCAGGTTACCCCCGGCAGACTCACCGGCGACGACGATTTTCTCCGCGGCGAAGCCCCGCTCGAGCAACGACCGGTAGGCCGTTTCGCAATCGTCCAGTGCGGCCGGGAACGCGTGCAACGGAGCCAGCCGGTAATCCGGCATCACCCCGAGCGCTTCCAGCTCCTGGCACAGCGTCGCGTGAAAGCGCAGGTGCGCCTTGGGCATGGCCGGCATCAGGAATGCGCCACCGTGCAGATACAGGACGACGGGCTGATCGTTACGCGACAGATCACCCAGCACGATGGCGGGCGAATCGCCAAGGACGTCATAGTCCACATCCAGCATCTTGCAACGATCCGGAAGATGCCCGGCAAGACGTGCCTGAAAGCGCACCGTGAAGGAGGTCGGCAGCAGCGACAGCAAGCGCACCAGCGGCAGCAGCAGGCGCCGCATCCAGCGAACCCGTTTCCGGCTGCGCTCGCCAATCACAATGTCTTTGGTCGTGTATTCGCGTTTCATATCAGGGAGCTTGCTCTCAGGTCAGGCAGTCTAGTCCGGCACAAAGCTCACCAGCAGTTGCCGCGCCTCCACCTCGGCGCCCACCGCGACGTGAATCTCCTCGACCACACCGGAACAGGGGGTCGCCACCACGGTTTCCATCTTCATGGCCTCCAGCGCCAGCAGAGGCTCCCCTGCTGCCAGCCACTCCCCCGGCTTTGCGTTGACTCGCGTGATCAGACCCGGCATCGGGCTGCCGATTTCTCCCGGACTGGACTCATCGGCCTTGCGAATTTCCACCGCGGCGCTGGCGCCTTCGCGCACGACCCGCACCGTACGCCCCTGCCCGTTCAGTTCAAAGAACATGCGCACGGTTCCGTCCACCTGAGGTTCGCTCTGGCCCCGGTAACGGATGATCAGGGTCTTCCCGGTATCGATGTCGATGTGGACTTCTTCCGGCCCTTCGAGCCCATAGAAAAAAGTCGGTGTCGGGATGTTGCTGACATCGCTGTACAGCTTGCGATGCTCCACATAGTCGGCAAAAACCTTGGGGTACATCAGGAAGCTGGCCAGATCGGTGTCCGATATCTCCTTCCCGGTAATTTCGGACGCGGTGGCGCGCGTGGCTTCCAGGTCGACAGGCGGCAGGGTCGCTCCCGGTCGTTCTGTCAGGGGCGTTTCACCGCGCAGGATCTTTGTCGCAAGGGCCTGTGGCCATGGCTCCGGGGGCAGCCCCAGATCGCCACGGAACAGTTCAACCACGGAGGCCGGGAAGTCCACCGGGACCGACGGGTCTGCCACCTGCGCGGGCGTCAGCCCCCGCGACACCATGAACAATGCCAGATCACCCACGACCTTCGAACTTGGCGTGACCTTGACGATGTCGCCGAACAGCTGGTTGACATCGGCATACGCCTGCGACACCTCGGTCCAGCGACCTTCGAGACCCAGCGATCGCGCCTGCTCCCGCAGATTGGTGTACTGGCCTCCCGGCATTTCATGACGGTAGACATCGGCGGTACCGGACCGGATGTTCGGCTCGAAGGGCGCATAGGCTTTGCGCACGTCCTCGAAGTACTCACTCATCTGATGCAGGTGCTCGGGGTTCAGCCCGGGGTCACGCTCGGTACCGCGCAAGGCTGCGGCAATGCTCGACAGGTTCGGCTGCGAGGTCAGCCCGGACAGGCTGTCCAGCGCACCGTCCACCGCATCACAGCCCGCTTCCACGGCCGCCAGCACGCTGGCCGCGCTGATCCCGCTGGTGTCATGGGTGTGGAAGTGCAACGGCAGACCGACCTCTTCCTTCAGCGCCTTGACCAGCGTGCCGGCTGCACGCGGACGACAAATGCCCGCCATGTCCTTGATGCCGATGATGTGCGCACCGGCGGCCTCGAGTGCCTTGGCCCGCTGCACGTAATAGCCAAGATTGAACTTGCTGCGTGCCGGGTCATGCAAGTCCCCGGTGTAACAGATGGTCCCCTCACAGACCGCTCCGGCATCGATGACCGCATCCATGGCCACACGCATGTTGTCCACATTGTTCAGCGAGTCAAAGACCCGGAAAATGTCCACGCCCTCTTTCGCCGCCTGCTGCACGAAGAACTGCACGACGTTATCGGCGTAGTTGGTGTAACCCACCGCATTGGCGGCGCGCAGCAGCATCTGGAACGGGATATTGGGCACGGCCTCACGCAATTGACGCAACCGCTGCCATGGGCATTCCTTGAGGAAGCGCAGGGCCACGTCAAAGGTGGCGCCGCCCCAGCATTCCAGGGACAACAGCTCCGGCATCAGGCGGGCGTAGTGCGGCGCAATATCCAGCATGTCCCGCGTCCGCATCCGGGTGGCGAACAGCGACTGGTGGGCGTCACGCAGGCTGGTGTCGGTCATCCGCAGTGTCGGCGACTCACGCAACCATTGGGCAAATGCGGCGGGTCCGTACTCCTTGAGCTGATCGCGCAAGCCCATCGGTGGCGGCAGATCCAGGTCGGTGTCCGGCAGCCGCGGGGTGGGCAGCGGCAATGCCGGACGGGCACGCCCCTGCATTTCCGGATGCCCGTTGACGGTGACCTCACCGATAAACCGCAGCAACCGCGTGGCCCGATCCCGGCGCGGTGCGAAAACAAACAGCTCCGGCGTGTTGTCAATAAAACGTGTCGTGGCCTCTCCGGCGACAAACACCGGATGGTTGATCACGTTTTCCAGGAACTGCAGGTTGGTGGACAGCCCCCGGATGCGGAACTCCCGCAGGGCCCGGTCCATGCGGGCAATGGCGTCACCGGTAGACGGCGCCCATGCCGTGACCTTGACCAGCATCGAGTCGTAGTGCGGAGTAATCACCGCGCCGCTGTAGGCCGTGCCCCCGTCCAGCCGGATACCAAAACCGGCCGGGCTACGGTAGGCAACCAGCCGGCCGTGGTCCGGCGAAAAACCATTTTCCGGATCCTCGGTCGTCACCCGGCACTGCAGGGCATGACCATTCAGACGCAGCTCATCCTGCCGTGGCAGTGATGGCCGCGATCCTTCCGCCGGGTCACCAATTCGCCCACCCTCGGTGACCATGATCTGCGCCTTGATCAGATCCACGCCGGTCACCATTTCGGTGACGGTATGCTCCACCTGAATACGCGGGTTGACCTCAATGAAGTAGAAGCGGGCGCTGTCGACGTCGTAGAGGAACTCCACCGTGCCCGCATGCGAGTAACCAACGGAAGTACACAACCGTTTCGCGGCGTCGCACAGGGACTGCCGCTGCTCCGCGCTCAGATAGGGCGCGGGCGCGCGCTCCACCACCTTCTGGTTGCGCCGCTGCACCGAGCAGTCGCGTTCGAACAGATGCACCACGTTCCCGTGCTGGTCTCCCAGAATCTGCACCTCGACGTGGCGCGCTGTCTCGACCAGTTTTTCGACGTACACGGCATCGTTGCCGAATGCGGCACCGGCCTCGCGACGGGCCGACTCCATCTGGCTCGCCAGCTCATCTTCACTGCGGATGACGCGCATGCCCCGCCCGCCGCCACCCCAACTGGCTTTCATCATGACCGGGTAGCCAACAGCCGCCACCAACGGTGCGGCCTCGGCCGGGTCATGCGGCAGTTCGGTGGAGGCCGGCAGTACCGGCACTTGCGCTGCCAGCGCCGCATTCCGCGCCGAGACCTTGTCCCCCAGGGTTCTCAGTACCTGTGGCGAAGGCCCGATGAAGCAGATGCCGCTGGCCGCGCATTTTTCCGCGAAATCCGGGTTCTCGGAAAGAAAGCCGTAACCGGGATGGATCGCATCCACGCCCGCCGTTCGCGCGATGCGGATGATGCTGTCGATGTCGAGGTAGGCGCCGACCGGAGAGCCGGTCTTGCCGACACAGTAGCTTTCGTCCGCCTTGAAACGGTGCAGCGCAAAGCGGTCTTCATGGGCATAAATGGCCACCGTCCGGATGCCCAGCTCCGCCGCAGCCCGCATGACACGTATCGCAATCTCGCCACGATTCGCGACCAGAATTTTCTGCACTTTCATCGTCGTCCACCCAATGCGTTACACGGCGCCTCCCGGCACCGGGGGTTATTACCCGGTAGCGTCTAAAACCACCCGGCGCGATGTCTCCGCTTTACCCGCCCCGCTGTCGACGATTCAGCTTAACCCGCCTTGTGCCCGCAAGTGTTGTATTTCGTCGGCGCTGAAGCCCCATTCACCGAGAACGGATTCGGTGTCCGCACCCTGCGGACGCGAACCGAAGGCCACCTCACCCGGTGTGCGGCTGAAGCGGGGAGCCGGAGCCGGCTGCACCATGCCATCGACATCGATGTAGGTCTCGCGGGCGGCATTGTGGGGGTGGTCCTTGGCCTCCTGAAAGTCCAGCACGGGCGCGAAGCAAACGTCCGTGCCCTCCATCAACTCACACCATTCGGCCTGGGTCTTGGTCTTGAAAACAGCTCCCAGTTTTTCCTTCAGCTCAGGCCAGCGTCGTGAGTCCATCTGCTGGCCAAACACCTGCGGGTCCAGCTGGGCTTTTTCCAGCAACAACGCGTAGAACTGCGGCTCGATCGATCCGATGGAGACATATTTGCCGTCCAGCGTTTCGTAGACATCATAGAAATGCGCACCGGAATCCAGCAGGTTGACCCCGCGCTTGGTCGTCCACATGCGCATGGCCTGCATCGAATGAAACATGGCCATCAGCACCGCAGAGCCATCCGTCATCGCTGCATCCACCACCTGCCCACGACCGGATTTTTGCGCTTCGAGCATGGCCGCCAGC
>JBFHON010000150.1:0-7127 GCA_041593295.1 Oceanococcaceae bacterium
ACTGGGGTCATGGTAGACGTACAACCCAATGGCCACTGCACACAGAAGGGTCGCCAGTTTCAGCCAGCGACTTCCGGCATGGGTCAGAAAGGATTCGTGCAGCCCCATCGGCTAAGCCCGGTCCGCCGCGATTTCCATGAACTCCTCCGGACTCAGGCGCAGAGCCGCACCGGTCGGACACGCACGCACGCAGGCCGGACCACCGGCCAGGTCCTTGCACATGTCGCACTTGACCGCCTTCTTCGGCACACCGGACTCCTTGTCATAAGGCACCGTAGTTCCGGGGGCCAGACCGATCCCGGTAAGTAGCCACTGCCACAGCTTGGGCTTTTCCGGGGAAACCGCCCCCATCTGGATCACCCCGTAAGGGCAGTTGCGCTCGCAATTTCCGCAACCAATGCAGCTGTCGTTGATGAAGACCTCACCATTGGGCGCCCTGTTGATGGCATCCGGCGGGCAGTCCTTCATGCAATGCGGGTGCTCACAATGGCGACAGGAGGTGGGCACGTGCAGGTTCGCATAGGTCGGCCCGGCCTCGCGATTGAGCCGCGACACATTGCCGTGGGTACTGGCACAGGCTTTTTCGCAGTGATCACAGCGCACGCAGAGTGACTCGTCGATCAGCAGCACGTCGGTGGCTTCGCCCAGCCCCTGACTGACCAGAAAACCGATCATCGAACCGTTACGGCTCCGGCTCTCGGCCGCAGCGTTGGCGACCAGTCGCTCCTTGTACTGCGTTTCGACGGCGGCCCTGACCTCCGCGGACAGCGCCATCAGCTCCTTGAAGGCCTGGCCCTCCAGACGCAGCGCATCACAGGCCACGGCAGCCGTCACCGTCGCCATGCGCGGCAGATCGGAAATCAGGGCCATTTCCCCGACATAGTTGCCGGCTGCAACATACGCAACCGGGGTACTTCGGCCGCCAAGATCCCGTGAAACCGTCACCGAACCCGAGCGCAACAGGTAGAGGGCATCCCCCTCATCCCCCTCGTTGAAGAGCACTTCGCCGGCCTTGAAATGCCGCAGGGTGGTCGCCGCCGCAATCGACTGCAGCGCCTCGGCGGGCACACCCGGTGCGATCTGCGACTGCAGCGCCCGCAGGATGAAGGACTGATCGATGACCTGGCGCACCGCGTCAACCGACTGCAACAGCTTGTTCATGGAACGGCGCGGCGTTTCCACCAGCAGGGTGTTGCTTCCCACCGCACGCACCGTCGCACTGCGGCGGCGACCCGAGATCAGGCCCATCTCCCCGAAGAACTGGCCGGCCCGCAAGCGGATAGCGGACTCCGGGTTCTCGGGGTCAATCTGCACGTCCACCTCGCCGAGCAGGATGGAATAGAAGCTGTTGGTGTAATCGTTGAGGGCAAAGATGACTTCTCCATCTGCAGGGTTGTGCACCTTGCTGTCGAGCATGAACTCGCGCAACTGCAGGGTTGTCAACGGCTCCAGCAGCGGCACGACCTGCTGTATCAGGTCAAGGTTTTCATCCACCGTCAGCGCAAAGGGAATGTTTTCGAAAACCTTCGCCAGCAGCGGCTCATCAGCGGGTTTGACATCCCTGCCGGCGATGAACTCGATCACCTCATAGCCCTGGTTCATCGCCTGCTTGATCAGCGGGTAACCCGCCAGCGCCCCGACGATATACAGCCCCTCGACATTCGACTCGTAGCGCGGGGACACGGCCGGGATTGCCGTGACATCGTCGGAGGGGAAGGCAATGCCGCAGGATTCAACGAATTTCCGGGGCGGAATAGCCCCCAGACGCGCGATGATGCGGTCGCAATAGATCTCCGCCTCCCCTTCCTTGCCATCGAGCACCAGACGCAAGGGCTTGCCGCTGGAGTCACCGGGCTCCAGCCGCTCGACCATGCGCGGGCTGGCGTCGTAGTAGCACCCCAGGGTTTCGTCTTCAATGGCCGCCAGGATGGCGCTGTTGTTGCCATCCTTGGCGCGCGAAAACTCGCTCCGCCGGTTGACGATACTGACCACATTCCCGGCCTCGGCCAGTGCCAGCGCATTTTCGATGGCGGCATCCCCCGCGCCGATCACGATAATCGTTTCACCGCCATAGGCATCCGGGTCATCCAGCTGATACTGCACCCCGTCCAGGTCATCGCCGGGCACCCCCATCTTGCGCAGATTGCCCTGCACACCAATGGCCATGACGACGTGCCGCGCCTGCACGACCTCGCCCCCCTTGAGGGTGATCGCGAAATCCCCACGCGAACCGGCGATGCCGGAAACTTCGGCGCGATAGCGCACATTGACCCCGAGCTCCTTGATGCCACGATTCCAGACATCGAGGATTTCTTCCCGCTTGCCTTCTTCGAACCCGACCGGGCTGCGCAGTGGCAGCACGGCCGGCTCGGCCATCACCCGCTTGCCCTTCTGGTAGCGGAAGATGGTGTTGGAGAGGTGGGGCTCGGCCTCAAGCAGAACGTGACTCATGCCGGACTCCGCAGCCCGGGCAGCAGCGCTCATGCCCGCCGGCCCCGACCCCACAATCGCCACTTCAAAGACTTCGGCCAACGACGACCCCCCTTCCTGGATGTGTTGCCATGCGCTCCGGAGCCTAGTTGCGTCCTGCCGTCAGCGCAATACCCCGGTTGCGGTTTGCCACCAAAATGGCACTATGCTGGCGCATCATCTCGGGATAAATGCAGGGGATTCGGGACATGAAGATACGGTTGATGCAGTTCGCTGTCGTCGCTCTGACAGTGATCGCCACGAACAGCCCGGCGAACCCCCGCCTGCCCCACGAAGACGGCCAGATTCACGAAGGGGTTGCCACCTGCGCCGGCTCGCAATGCCACGGCGTCAGCACTCCCAAGGCCGGGTCCAACATCTTGCAGAACGAGTACTACCTGTGGAGCCGCGAGGACCGCCATGCCCAGGCCTACAAGACGCTGCTGAGCAGTGCGTCCAAAGCCATTGGCCGGCGCCTCGGGATCCGGCCCGAAAAATCCGAGCAGTGCCTGACCTGCCATAGTGACTTTGTGCCGGAAGCCCAGCGTGGGCAGCGCTTCAATCTCAGCGATGGCGTGGGCTGTGAAGCCTGCCATGGCGGCGCGGGCAACTGGCTGGAGAGCCACGTCGAAAGGGGCGCAACACATGCGTCCAACGTGCAGGCCGGCCTGTACCCGGCTGAGCAACCGGCCGCACGCGCTGCGGTGTGCCTGAACTGCCACCTCGGCGGCCCCGACCACCCCATCGACCACCGCATCATGGGTGCCGGCCATCCGCCTCTGGGCTTTGAACTGGATACCTTCACCGCGATCCAGCCGGCCCATTACGAGGTTGATGCGGATTACGTCGAACGCAAAGGGGCGTTCACCCCCTTGCAGACCTGGGCCGTCGGGCAGATGAGCAGTGCCCGCCGCTACCTTGCTGAGCTGGCCTCCGAACGCATCAAGGACGGCACCTTTCCGGAACTGGTCTACTTTGACTGCTATGCCTGCCACCATGACCTTTACGCTACCCGCTGGGACCCGGAGACCGCCCCGGGCCTGGGCGTCGGCAAGGTCCGCCTGCATGGCGTGAACCTGCTGATGATCAGTGAAATACTCGGCGTTACCGACCCGGCCGCCCGGAAAAATTGGGACAAGGCCGTCCGGGAGCTGCACACCGCCTCGCAACGCAGCATCTCCTCGCTGCAGCAAGCCGCGAAATCCGCAGCGGGTCTGATCGACACCCTGCTCCCCGCCTACACGCGTCGTAACTACAGCAATGCCGAAGCCTGGAAACTGATGGCCGCTGTTGCCGGCAAGGCCCGCACGACACCGGACTTCAATTTCGCCGAGCAGAGCAACATGGCGCTGGAGGCCCTGTTCCTGACCCTGAGCGAGGCTGGCCAGGTCAAGAAGTCCACCGGCAAGGCCATCCGTGCCGCGCTGGACAAGGGCTACGACTACACCAACAAATCCAGCAGCTACAGCGTAGCCGGCTACACCCGGGTAATCGAGGATATCCGCAAGGCCCTCCCCTGATACACGGACCCCGCCGCCCCGCAGACCGCGCGCATAAAAAAACCCCGCCGAGGCGGGGTTTTCCGTATGTGAGCCGAGAACTTATTCGGCTTCTGTCTCTTCCAGCAAAGCTTTCATCGACAGCCGCACGCGGCCTTGCTTGTCGATTTCCAGCACCTTGACGCGGACGATGTCTCCTTCGGACAGGACCGAAGAAACCGACTCGACTCGCTCATTGGAAATCTGGGAAATGTGAACCAGGCCATCCTTGCCGGGCATCAGCGTCACGAACGCACCGAAGTCCATCAGGCGGGCAACCTTGCCTTCGTAGATGGCACCGACTTCGATGTCCTTGGTCAGCTCGTCAATACGCTTGATGGCGGCCTGTGCAGCAACGCCGTCAACAGCAGCAATCCGGATGGTGCCGTCGTCATCGATGTCGATCGTCGTGCCGGTTTCCTCGGTGATCGAGCGAATCGTGGCGCCACCCTTGCCGATCACGTCGCGGATGCGGTCCGGGTCGATCTTGATCGTGGTGATGCGCGGTGCAAAGTCGGACATTTCGGCACGCGGCTGGGAGATGGCCTTGGCCATTTCATCCAGGATGTGCAGACGACCTTCGCGGGCCTGGGACAGGGCCTGCTCCATGATCTCGCGGGTAATACCGGTGACCTTGATGTCCATCTGCAGTGCGGTGACGCCTTCAGCGGAACCGGCAACCTTGAAGTCCATGTCGCCCAGGTGATCTTCGTCACCCAGGATGTCGGTCAGGACGGCGAAGCGGTTGCCATCAAGGATCAGACCCATGGCCACACCGGCCACCGGCGCCTTCATCGGCACACCGGCATCCATCAGTGCCAGCGAGGTCCCGCAGACCGAGGCCATCGAGGACGAACCGTTGGATTCGGTGATTTCCGAAACCACACGCAGCGTGTACGGGAACTCACCGTCCAGCCCGGGAAGCACGGCGGAAATGCCGCGACGTGCCAGACGACCATGGCCGATTTCACGGCGCTTTGGCCCGCCCATGAAGCCGGCTTCGCCGACGCAGTAGGGAGGGAAGTTGTAATGCAGCATGAAGGGGTCTTTGTATTCGCCTTCAACCGCGTCGATGATCTGTGCGTCACGACCCGTTCCCAGCGTCGCCGCCACGATGGCTTGCGTTTCGCCACGGGTGAACAGGGCCGAGCCATGGGCGCGCGGCAGCACACCGACTTCCACGCTGATCGGGCGCACGGTGCGGGTGTCGCGACCATCGATCCGCGGGTTGCCGTCGAGAATGCGGCCACGGACCAGGGCTTTTTCGAGCTTGGCGAACACGCCGAGCACGGTACCCGCGTCGTATTCCGGCGTTTCGCCGGCACACAGGGCTTCAACCAGTTCGGCCTTGATCACCGTGAGCTGGTCCTGACGCTCCATTTTCTCGGCGATGTCGTAGGCCGCAGCCAGCTTGTCGCCGGCCAGTTCCTGAACCTTGGCAACCAGCGTTTCGTCGGCAGCCGGGGCTTCGAAGACCCACTTTTCCTTGCCCACCTTGGCGGTCAGGTCGGTGATGTTGTCGATGATGACCTGCATGGCATCGTGGCCGAACAGGACCGCGCCGAGCATGACTTCTTCCGACAGCACCTTGGCTTCGGATTCCACCATCAGGATCGCGTCCTTGGTACCGGCAACCACCAGATCCAGTTGCGAAGACTTCAGCTGGTCAGCGGTCGGGTTGAGGATGTATGCGCCGTCGGCATAACCCACACGCGACGCTCCGATCGGACCCTGGAAGGGCATGCCGGAGATGGACAGCGCGGCGGACGCGCCGATCATGGCAACGATGTCGGCATCGATCTGCGGATCCAGCGACATCACCGTGGCGATGACCTGAACTTCGTTCATGAAGCCTTTCGGGAACAGCGGACGCAGCGGACGGTCGATCAGACGCGAAGTCAGCGTTTCCTTTTCGGTGGGGCGCCCTTCACGCTTGAAGAAGCCGCCGGGAATCCGGCCACCCGCGTAGAAACGCTCCTGATAGTTGACCGTCAGCGGGAAGAAGTCCTGCCCGGGTTTGACGGTTCTGCGACCTACTGCCGAAACCAGCACCTGGGTATCTCCCATGCTGACCATAACGGCGCCTGTGGCTTGACGGGCAATTGCGCCCGTTTCGATCCGGACGGTTTGATCGCCCAGCTTGAATTCCTGAATCGTGGCTTGCACTACTTATTCCGTTCCTGCTTACTTTTTTGACTTAAAAACGCAAACCCCCGCATAAGCGGGGGTTTGAGTGAAAACTATAAGGCCTTAGCGACGCAGACCCAGGCTCTGAATGAGTTCCTGGTACCGCGTTAGGTCTTTGCTCTTGAGGTAGTCCAGCAATTTGCGGCGACGGTTAACCATGCGCAGCAGACCACGACGACTGTGGTGATCTTTCTTGTTGCTGGAGAAATGCGGGGTCAGGTCATTGATCCGAGCGGAAAGCAGCGCGACCTGAACTTCCGGCGAACCGGTATCGCCCGTACCCCGAGCATATTTGGTGATGACATCGTTCTTGTCGGTGGCATTCAGTGCCATGTAACTTCGCTCCGAAAAAAATCGTTGACCGGCCCGGTGGAATCCTAGGGGCGGCACAAAAGACGACGAATTATAAGGAAGGTTTCTGGGGATTACAAGGGGGGCAAACCGGCTCTTTGCAGCGCATCCACACACGGAGGCTGTATCGCCGCGGCTGCAAACACCCGCTGCGGCCACCACTGGCCATCGCGGCCTACCGCAATCCCGATGGCCCGCCCTTGCCCATCCAGCAGCAAACGCTCCTGCGCTTCAGCAGCGGACTCGTCCGCAGTCGGAGAACAGGGTTGGCCGTGCTGTATTTTCGCAATGTCGGGCGCATCGAGCAACAGGACCGGCATTTCTGGCAACAGCTGATCCAGCGGCTGCAACAGGGCCAGACGTTCGGCGTCGGACAGCGCCTCCACCTGCTCCAGCGTGACCAGCGGCTCGCTCAGCCCGGCGGCAGCCTGCCGACGCAGATACACCAGATGGGCACATTGCCCCATTGCGGCCGCAATGTCCTCGGCGAGCGTACGGATGTATGTGCCCTTGGAAACCGTCGCCGTCATCCGGACCCGGCTGTCCTCCTGCGCATCCAGCACCAGGGATGACACCGTGATG
>JBFHON010000151.1:0-7103 GCA_041593295.1 Oceanococcaceae bacterium
ATGGTCGTGATCCAGTTCACACCCAGGCGGCCCCATTGCTGGCGTGGCGCCAGCCAGTTCAGGGTCAGGTCGTACCCGCTGGTGGAGATGTCGCCGATGTTGCGCAGGGTGTTGTCGAAGCCATTGATGGAGCCATTGCTGGTGCGGGTGATGCCGTCACAGAAGGCGGAATCGTTGGTTTCGGCACAGCGGTCCAGCTGGGTCTGCGCATCCAGTGCGGAGACCGCGCCGTTGACAGTGATGTCGTACCAGGTCAGCTCCAGGTCGAGCTTGTCCGTGAAGGGCAGGGATGCGGCCCAGTCCGGGCTGTACACCAGACCCGCGGTCAGGTTCTCGGCTGTCTCCGGTTGCAGGTTTTCGTTGCCCCCGGTGCTGACACCAATCTGCGGGTTGGGTTGCTCGTAGTTCGCAGGCACACCCTGTGCGGCACAGTTGTCCTGAATCGTGGGGTCGGTGGGCTGCGAGCAGGGGTCTTCCAGGGTGGCGTCGAACCGAGCCGGGCTGCCATACAACTCGCCGATTGATGGTGCACGGAAGCCTTCGGCCCAGGTCGAGCGCAGCAGCAGTTCATCCATGACCTGCCAGCGCAAGCCGACCTTGCTGGCCGTGTTGGAGCCGAAGGTCGAGTAGTCGGAGTAGCGCGTAGCCAGACTCAGGTCCAGTGCCTGGATGGCGGTCACGTCCCGCAGCAGCGGTACGGCCAGTTCCAGGTAAGTCTCGGTGACGTTGTAGCTGCCCGAGGTCGGCAGGGATGGAACGCCATTGCCTTCCCCGCGCACGACGACATCATCCGGGCGGTAGCTGCCCGCCAGCTTGCGGTGTTCGAGGCCAGCAGCAAAATCCAGACTGCCGGCAGGAAGCATCATCAGGCCACCGGAAATGTTGGCGCTGGCCGCATCCAGTGTCTGCTCACTGCGGTCCACCTCGACGAACTGGATGTAGTCCAGCATTTCGGGGGTGATCGTTCCCGGGCCGCCAAAGAAGTTCAGGGGGACACAGGGTGCGACACAGTCATCCACCGGCCCCAGTGCGCGAGCGATATTCGCGATGTTGTAGGTGCCCTGAACCCGCTGGGTTGCCGCAGCCTTTGCGGAAACCAGGTTGAAGTCCCAGAACCAGACCGAGTCCAGCACATCCATGCTGCCCTGCAGGCCGGCGGAGGCGTACAGCGTTGATACGTTCTGGGTGAAGATCCGTGGACCTCCTTCAATCGGGCGACGGCCCGCGAAAATGAAGTTCCCACCTTCGCTGGCATCCAGAGAATAGCCGAAGGGGTTGAAGGGGTTGCTGACGTCAATGCTGACGGTATCGCCGAGCCCACCGGTGCCGGCATCGGGCCCGATGAAGATGGGCTCCGGAGCGGCACGGTTGACCGAGGTGCGGTCGTGGGCCAGTACGCGGACATAACCGGTGGTATCACGGGTCAGGTCGAAGCTGATCTGGCCGAAGAGGTTGGTCCGCTCGGACGGCGTCAGCAGCAGGTTGTACGGCGAAAAGTTGAACCGGTCCGCATTGGTGAATTGGTGAAAGCCGTCCGGGAAGCTCTGCACGAAATCCGGGCCGGGGGCGACGCCGTTGGCGGTGATGTTGCAGAAGCCGAAGCCGGTCTCATCCACCGGGCACAAGCCGTCGGCATCATCTCCCTGGGGCTGATGGTAGAAGAGGCTGCGGGTGAAGGGCGTCGCGGAGCTGCCGAAGTCCACGCCGGTGCCGGGAATCGGAACCGATGCCGGACCGTACTCGGAGGACGAGATGCCGCGCTGGTCATAGTAGGACAGGTCGACAAACCAGCGAACGCCGCGGGTTTCGTTGCCCAGCGAGATGCCGGCCGTTGCCGTTTCTCCGGCATCCATGTCGAAGTCGGCCCCATAGAGGCTGAGCGACACCAGGTCGCTTTGGGACTTCTTGGTGATGATGTTGACCACACCGGCAATCGCATCGGAGCCGTACAGTGCCGAGGCACCGTCGGTCAGGATTTCCACGCGCTCGATGGCAGAAAAGGGAATGGTATTCAGGTCGACAGCGGCGGAGACGCCGGAGGCCGAGGTTTCGTTGATCCAGCGCAGGCCATCCACCAGGACCAGCACCCGCTGGGCGCCGAGATGGCGCAGCGAGATGGTCGTGGACCCGGCGCCGACACCGCCGCCATCAGCCGGGAATCCGAAGTTGCCGCTGGAATTGAACTTGGTGTTCAGCGAAGAGCCGGCAGCCGGCAGCTTCTGCAGGATCTCCCCAATCGAAGTCACGCCGTTCTTGGCCAGCTCATCGGCGGAAATGCTCATGACCGGCTTGGCGTTTTCGGTGTCCGTCTTACGGATACGCGATCCGGTTACCGTGATCTGGCCCAGCGACACGCGGTCGTCGCCACCGGTTTGCGTCCCCTGTTGGGCAAACGAAGGCATGGACAGTGCGGCGACAAGGGCCGCCAAAGCCCACTTCATGGGCACGTTGGTTGTTGTTGTGGTGTGCATATTCTCCCCAGAATGAATGCAGGTTCTCGCCGGGGATTATGCGCAGGTTTGGCGCTTCGCGCAGACGGTCGGGAAAAGTTCCCCTTGTCCAGACGGTCAGGGGCGGTGTGCGCGGGCGGGCCGAGGGCCTCTGCGGGGTGCGGAAATGATGGCAGGCGCCACCCCCTATAAACTATGCCCTGCACGCGCCCGTAGCTCAGTTGGATAGAGCAGCCGCCTTCTAAGCGGCCGGTCGGGGGTTCGAATCCTCCCGGGCGCGCCACGCATTCTGGAGTGGCGGGTGTCCGCGCCGAGCACGGCAGGCATGCGCTAGTCTGTCAATCTGCCCTGCGGTATGGAGACGCGGACCATGGAATTTCTGAACCGCTGGATCATCCGGCCCCGGAAGCTCGTTCGCGACATCTATCTGGGTATCGGCAGCCTGTTGCTGCTGTTTTCGTTCCTCGCCTTTGCCGGTTCGAGTTTTTCCTTCGACCCGGTGCTCAAGCCGCAACTCCGTCTGGGCGGGTTTTTCCTTGCCAGCGTGGGCGGCTTGCTATGGTTACGCGGCAGTTACCCCACGTCGACGAGCCGGGTCGACACCGACACAACGGAGCCCTCTGAATCGTGAGTCAACACACACTCGTTACCAACGCACGCATCGTCAGCGACGGACAGATCATCGAGGGCGACGTACTCATCAGCGGTCAGCGTATTGCACAGGTGGGCTCCAGCATCGCGGCGCCATCCGGTGCCCAGGTGATTGATGCCGGTGGGCACTACCTGTTGCCGGGCATGATTGATGACCAGGTGCACTTCCGTGAGCCGGGGGTGACCTACAAGGCGGATATGGCCACCGAGTCGCGGGCCGCACTTGCCGGTGGCATTACCAGTTTCATGGAAATGCCCAATACCAAACCGCAAACGACCAGTCTGCAGGCGCTGGATGACAAGTTTGCGCTGGCCGCTGATCGCTGCTGGGGCAATTACGCCTTTTACCTGGGCGCAACCAACGACAACCTGGATGAGTTGCGGCGGTTGAAGCCCGGTGTCACCAGTGGCATCAAGTGCTTCATGGGGGCTTCGACAGGAAACATGCTGGTCGACGACCCGGAGGTGCTCGACAAGATGTTTGCCGATGTGCAGACAACCATCATCACGCACTGCGAGGACTCGCCGACGATCTTCGCCAATGAAGATGCGGCGCGGGCCAAGTATGGCGATCACATCCCCATTGCCGAGCACCCCAACATCCGGTCGCGCGAAGCCTGTTTCAAGTCGTCCAAGCTGGCGGTGGATCTGGCGCGTCGCCATGGCACGCGGCTGCATGTCCTGCACCTGACAACCGCTGAGGAACTGGCGCACTTCAGCGTGGGGCCCGTCGAAAACAAGCGCATCACTGTGGAAGCCTGTGTTCATCACCTGTATTTCAGCGCCGACGACTATGCGGAAAAGGGCAGCCTGATCAAATGCAACCCGGCCATCAAGCTGGCATCCGACCGCGAGGCGTTGCGCCGGGCCGTGGCTGACGACCTGATCGACGTCGTGGCCACCGATCATGCTCCGCATACCTGGGAGGAGAAGCATGCGGGGAATTATTTCAATGAGCCGGCCGGCCTTCCGCTGGTGCAACATGCGGTGCCGATGGTTCTGGAAATGGTGCACGACGGTTATTTCGACATCGCGCATGCGGTGAAAAAGATGTGCCATGACCCGGCCAGGCTGTTCGGCGTTGTCGACCGGGGCCACATCCGCGAAGGCTATTTTGCCGACCTGATTCTCGTGGATATGCAGCAGCCGCAGACGGTTCGGCGCGAGGATGTGCTGTACAAGTGCGGGTGGTCGCCGCTGGAGGGGCGCACACTGCGCTCACGGATCACCCATACCCTTGTCAATGGCACCTTGAGCTACGCCAACGGCCAGTTCAATGGTGGCCCCGTGGGCCAGCGACTGGCTTTCGACAAGGGCTGATCCCCCGCTTTTTTTTCTGCGTTTGCAGTCATGGTGGCATCACTCCGGGTGCCGAACAGCCGTGACCGACGCCAGCTGATGGGCCCGGCAACGGGGACTTTTGCTCCGTGTGTCTCGCGCGCTTCAGTACGGGGGCATTGACCGGAAACTGTCACATAACTGTCACGAGTGACGCCTAACCTGCTCACGGCTTCAGCCAAGAGGGCATGGCAACGGACCGCGTTGTGCGGTCGTTCCCGTCCTTTGAAGCCGGCGTGGCAGGTATACAGCATCCCTGCCGGATTCCCCAGGATGATGAAGGCAGGAACGAAGTGCGAGACAGCAGGGGTTTGGATTTTGCGGCGACCGGCATGCGGCTTGCCGTGCTGTTGTGCGCTGCGCTGATCTCGCCGGTCTGCTGGTCTGGCGAACTGCTGGTCTACACCTTTTTTCAGGAACGCCCGTTTTCCGGCCTTGTCATCGAGGTGGATGGCGAACGCCTGGGCAAGACCGATCAGCAGGGGGCTGTCCGTTCGGAGCTCACCGCCGGTCAGCATCGCCTGCGTTGCCTCAAGGATGGTGCCGAGCTGGCCCGGCAGGATTTCATCGTCGCTGCCGGTGAAAGTGCCGAGGTCAGTATCACTTTTGCGGATTTTCAGGGTGCGGCGAAGGTTGCCGTGGCGACCTTCGACGACGGCACTCCGGATACGGCGCTCATGGGTACCGTCCGTGGCGTGGTCGCTGATCAGCAGGGGCGAGCGGTCATTGCGGCGACCATTCGGGCGGGGGCTGGTACCGGGTCGACGGTGACGCGCTCGGATGCTGCGGGCAAGTTCAACCTGCAGCTGCCACGCGGCTCCTACCGGCTCGAAGTCGCCCATCCGGATTACGAAAGCGCGACGAGTGAGGCCATACGCGTCGTGGCGAATGTTGACATTGCGACCAGCATTACCTTGCGGTCTGGCGTGCCAGCCGCGGCCGACGAAGCGCCGCAGTACACCGCCGCAGATTTTGCCGACGTCGAAGAGGTGGAGGTCGTTGGCACCTTCAACCCGACCGAGGATGCGGCGGACCTGGAAAAGTTTTCGGTGGCGATCACCGACTCCATCAGCATCGAGGACCTGCTGCGGTTCGGCGACAGCGACGTCGCGTCGGCGTTGAAACGCATCGTCGGTGTTGCTGTCACCGGTGGCAAATATGCCAATGTCCGCGGATTGGATGGTCGCTACATCAGCAGCACCTTGAACGGCGGGCTGATGCCCAGTACGGATCCGTTTCGCCGGGACGTGCAGCTGGACCTGTTTCCCTCGGAGATTCTCGCGGGTATCGAGATTCAGAAGAGCTTCACCAGTGATCTGCCCGGTGACACCACCGGTGGAATCATCAAGATGACCACCCGCGGCCTGCCGGATGAGGACGAAGCCGGGGTGTCGATTTCCCTGGGCTATGTCAATGGCGTCACCGGTGAAGATCGCCTGAGCTATGCCGGTGGAGACACCGATGTCTTCGGTGTGGATGACGGTTCCCGTGAGCTGCCCGGGTATATCCGCAGCCGCCTTGAGAACGGGAACTTCCGCTTCAGCATCTGCCAGTCCGTGTTTTCCACGAACTGCATTTCGCGGGATGAGTCGGTGGAAATGGCCCGAAGGCTGCCGGTCATTTACGCGCCCACCCGGGAAACGGCCACCCCCAACATGGGGCTGGCGATGAATTTCGGCAAAAGCCTGGAACGCCAGAACGGGGAATGGGGCGCCTACGGCTCCGTGACCTATGATCAGGGGTATTCGTCACGCCAGGAGGCCACGGTCGATGATTTCAGTGTCGTGGGCAGCTACGACTGGGATGTGTTCGCGACCTCGCTCAACAGCTATTTCGTAACCGGGTACCGCGCCAACGCCGGCTGGTCGGTTACCAGCAAGACCATGCTGTTGCGTGATGCGGAGGATCGGACCACGGTTGAAAGCTTTCTGCAAAAGGGCGAAGAGGCCGACAGTACCGAGGACCGCGTCGTACTGGAGTGGATCGAGCGACAGTTCATCGGCCAGTTCTTTGATGCCAGCCTGCCCCTGTTTGGCAGCCATACGCTGGAGGTGCGTGCAGGCCTGACCCAGACCAGCCGTTATTCACCCGATCGACGTGAATACCTGTATCTGGGCGGTAATTTCTCGGTCTCTGATTTTCAGCGGAACTATGCCGACCTGACCGAAAACGGGGTCGATCTTGGCCTGGATTACACCTGGCCGGTTGCCATCAATGACTGGCTGTTCACCAACCTGCGCTTCGGGATCACCAGCAACACGCGGGAACGGGACAACGAACAGATTCGGCTGGGTGTGCTGCGGCGTGGCTTCGGCCTGGACTTGCGCCAGTCACCGGAAGAGCTGCTCGCGGTCGAAAACTTCAATTACGAGAACGACGGCTACTGGGAACTGCGCTCGACCGGCACCACAACGACGGATACCTACGCTGCGACGCAGGATTCACTGGCAGCCTATATCTCCAGTGAAACCGATATCGGTGCCAACCTGTCCCTCACGGCGGGTGTGCGGCTTGATCAGTACGACATCGAACTGGAATACCCGAACGAGCCGACGGCGGGTACGACCCGCAGCTCCGATGACATTCTGCCGGGGCTGCTCGCGACCTACCGCATCGGGGAGGATATCCAGATTCGGGGCGGTTACAGCCGCACCGTCTCGCGGC
>JBFHON010000152.1:0-7086 GCA_041593295.1 Oceanococcaceae bacterium
ACTCTTCCCCGGCTGGGAGTACGCCGAACTGCCGAACCATGAAGGCCTTTCGGCGACACCGATCCGCGAAGCCTCGCTGGCCAGCGCCCATAGCAAGGTGCGGGACCTGCTTGAGGATGTGCTGGCTCCGGCGCTGCCCGAGGGGGTTCGGCACTGGTTGCACCGCTTCTGCAGCACGTCGGCCTATGCCGGTATCCTGGCGGAGGCCCGCGCCGTGGACCGTTTCCAGAAAGAGTGGGAGGGAACGCCGTATCCGCCGGTTTTCGTGACAGTGGATGCGCTGGTGCAGTGGCAGGATGAAATCCTGCTGATCCGTCGTGGCGGCTGGCCCGGCCTGGGCCTGTATGCGATGCCCGGCGGGTTTCTGGACCCGGGCGAGCGGCTCGAAGCGGCTTGCCGGCGGGAGTTGCAGGAGGAAACCGGACTGGTGCTGGATGCAGCCATCACGCCGGTGAACCGGTTCATTGGTGACCACCCGGACCGTTCAGACCGTGGCCGCTTCGTGACCCATGTCTTCCATTACCGCCTGCCGGACAGTACCCCCCGACCTGCCGTCGCCGGGGGGGACGATGCGGCATCGGCGGGCTGGTACCCGCGGCACGCGATTGCCCGCGAAAAGATGTTCGAAGACCACTTTCTGTTGATCAATCGCCTGCTCGGGCCGCAGCCCGTTCCGGACTGAGGGCACGCAGGTTTAGCGGCTGCGCACCGGTGGACACCGATGCGCAGCCGATTGTCCGGATCAGCCGTGCAGTTTGCGGTGCTTGGCGCGGGCATTGATCCCCGCATCGGCACCCTTGCGCGCCTTGTGGTCCGCGGCGTATTCCTGCCAGTTGCCTTCGTGATAGACCACCTCGCCATCGTCTTCGAAGGCCAGAATGTGGGTTGCGACCCGGTCCAGGAACCAGCGATCGTGCGAGATCACCAGGACGCTGCCGGCAAAGTTCAGGATCGCCTGTTCCAGCGCACGCAGGGTTTCCACGTCGAGATCGTTGGTCGGTTCGTCCAGCAGCAGCACGTTGCCGCCGGTCTGCAGCAGTTTGGCCAGATGGACCCGGTTGCGTTCCCCGCCGGAAAGGTCGCCGATCCGTTTCTGCTGGTCGCTGCCTTTGAAGTTGAAGCGGCCGACGTAGGCACGTGAAGGGATCTCATAGCCGCCAACGGCGAGGATGTCCTGCCCGTGGGCGATTTCTTCCCAGACCGTCTTTTTCGGGTCCAGCGCATCGCGGCTCTGGTCCACGCAGCTGATCTGCACGGTTTCGCCCAGTTCGATGGAGCCGGCATCGGGCTGTTCCTGCCCGGTAATCATCCGGAAGAGGGTGGACTTGCCGGCTCCGTTCGCGCCGACAATGCCCACCACGGCCCCGCGGGGAACGGTGAAGTTCACGTTTTCGTACAGGGTGCGGTCACCGAACTTCTTGCTGAGGTTGCTGACCTCGATCACCTTGTCACCCAGACGCTGGCCGACCGGGATGTAGATCTCGCTGGTTTCCGAACGTTTCTGGAATTCCTGCGAACTGAGTTCCTCGAACTGGCGCAGGCGGGCCTTGCTCTTGGACTGGCGACCCTTGGGGTTGGAGCGCACCCATTCCAGTTCGGCCTCGATGGTCTTGCGGTGTGCTGCTTCGGATTTTTCTTCCTGCGCCAGGCGCTGGTCTTTCTGTTCCAGCCAGGAGGAGTAATTGCCTTCCCAGGGGATGCCATGACCGCGGTCCAGTTCCAGGATCCAGCCGGCGACATTGTCGAGAAAGTAGCGATCGTGGGTGACCGCAACGACAGTGCCCGGGAAGTCGTGGAGGAATTTTTCCAGCCAGTCCACCGACTCGGCATCGAGGTGGTTGGTCGGCTCGTCGAGCAGCAGCATGTCCGGCTTTTCCAGCAGCAGTTTGCACAGGGCAACCCGGCGCCGCTCACCGCCGGACAGCGTCTTGACCGGCGCATCCCAGGGCGGCAGGTTCAGCGCCGCCGCCGCCTGTTCCAGCTGCCGGTCAAGGTCCCAGGCGTCGACCGCTTCGATCTTTTCCTGCAGCTCGCCTTGCTCTTCCATCAGCTTTTCGAAATCGGCTTCGGGGTCGGCCATCGCTTCGGACACGGCATTGAAGCGGGCCAGCAGCGCTTTGGTGTCGCCCACGCCCTTTTCGACTTCGGCGCGCACATCCAGCGCATCGTCGAGTTTGGGTTCCTGGGGCAGGTAGCCGATGCGGATCCCCGGCTGCGGACGGGCCTCGCCGACGATGTCGGTATCGACACCGGCCATGATGCGCAGCAGGGTGGATTTACCCGCGCCGTTGTAACCCAGCACGCCAATTTTTGCACCGGGGAAAAAGTACAGCGAGATGTCGCGCAGGATCTGTTTTTTCGGCGGGACGATCTTGCCCACCTTGTTCATGGAATAAACGTATTGGCTCATATCTTGCTGTGGGAAAAACCAGGTGACCGCGAATTCTAACGTGAGCGGTCGTCTTCCACGCATGCGCTGTTCAGGGTTCTGCAGTCGCGTAGGATCGAGCTGACGTCGGCACGGAAATCAGGCGATTTGCACAACGCATTCGACCGCGTAGACTGAGCCGTCCAGGAGACCCAAAAATCAATCAAGAGGTGCGAATCGGATGGATACGTCCACGGTTCTGGTTTTAACGTATGTCACCGTCGCGATCATCGCGGTGCTGACGGTGTATGCCTTGCTGACGCGGAAAGTACGGGTGGTGTCATTTGCCCCCTCGCTGCTGACCAGCATTGGCATCTTCGGAACCTTTCTCGGAATTACCGTGGGGTTGGCGGGTTTTGACCCGAACGACGTCACCGGCAGCGTGCCGCGTCTGTTCACCGGCATCAAACTGGCATTCTGGACCTCGGTTGCCGGCATCCTCGGCGGCATTCTGGTCCGCTTCCGTATCCTGCTGACCGGCATGCCGGACCCGACGACCAAGCCGGCTACGGCCGATGACGTGGTCGCCGGTCTGCACGATGTGCGCGAAGCGCTCTCGGATGCCAAGTCCTCGCCGCTGCTGCAGTCCCTGCGCGAGCTGCAGGAAAGCACTGCCGAACACTCCGCGGATCAGGTCAAGGAAATGTCGGCGGCCATCCAGAGCCTGCAGGAGGCCCTGGGCACCGATACCTCCACCTTGCGCGATCGCATGGATGATCTGCGCACCGCGACCGATCGACTGGGCGACAGTCTGGGCTCCGCTCTGGGTGAGGCCATGGAAGCCAACCGTGAAGCCATGGCGCGGCAGGTGACCCAGGCGGTAACCGACCTGCGCGATGCGCTGGTCGGACCGGACGGCGCCGCCTCGGCGCTGGGCAAGGAAATGCAGGCCAGCCGCAAGGATCTGGCCGAAGGTCTGGCGCTGGCCATCGATGGGCTGAAGAAGGCCCTGGGTGGCGATATCGACAAGCTCAGTGCGGCGCTGGCCGACCGCAGCGAAGCCTCGGTCGAGCAGATGCAGGGTGTGACCGAAGCCATTGCCAATCTGCGCGAAGCGCTGGGTGGGGATTCGGCGGCGCTGCTGGATCGGCTCGAGCAGATGCGTCAGGGCTCCGATGCCTTGGGCGACCGTCTTGCTGGCGTGCTGGCAGACAGCAACAAGACCATCGGCGACGCGCTGGCCATCAACCGCGACGACATGGCCGCGCAGATCACCCAGGCCGTCACCGATTTGCGCGATGCGCTGGTCGGCCCGGATGGCGCCGCCTCGGCGCTGGGTCGTTCGCAGAAGGACATGGCCGAAGGCCTGGCGCTGGCCGTCGAAGGCTTGAAGAAAGCTCTGTCCGGCGATCTCGACAAGCTGGGCAGCGCGCTGGCCGATCGCAGCGAAGCTTCGGCCGAGCAAATGCGCCAGGTGGGCGAGGCGATCACGACCTTGCAGCAGGCACTGGGCGGGGATTCCGCAGCGATGCTGGAGCGCCTGGAAAGCCTGGGTGCCGGCTCCGAAGCACTGGGCGAGCGTCTTGCCGCCGCACTGGCAGACAGCAGCCTGTCACTGCGCGAGGCCATCCAGGGCAACCGCGACGCGATGGCTGCGCAGATCACGCAGGCCGTTACCGAATTGCGCGACGCTCTGATCGGGCCGGACGGCGCCGCCTCGATACTGGGGCAGGGCCTGCAGGCCGGGCAGTCGGAAATGGCCGACGCGATGCTCAAGTCCACCGAAGCCCTGCGCAAGGTCATGTCGGGCGAGCTGGGCAATATCAGCAGCCAGTTGGCTGCGGGCAGCCAGGATTCCGCGCAGCAGATGCGCGACCTGCAGGAAGCCATTGGCAACCTGCGCGAAGCCCTGGGTGGCGACACCATGGCCATGCTGGACCAGCTGGAGGCGCTGCGCGCCGGGCTGGCCAGTGGCTCGCAGAGCACGGCGGAGCAGATGCGCGATGTCAGCCAGGCGATCTCCGGTCTGCGGGAATCGCTCGGTGGAGATGCCGTGGCGACACTGGAAAAACTGGAGTCCCTGCGCGACACCATGGCCGCCAGCGGCAGCGAGGCCGCCGAGGCCGTCAAGAGCATGGGCGCGGCGATTGCCGGGCTGCGTGACGGGATCGGTGGTGACTCCGCCGTGCTGGCCGACAAGCTCGACGCGTTGCGTGCCGGACTCGAACTCGGTGGGCAGTCGACCGCCGACCAGCTACGGACGGTTACCGAAGCGATCGGCAACCTGCAGAGTTCGCTGGGTGGAGACAACGAGTCCACGCTGGAAAAACTCGAGGCCCTGCGCGATGCCATGGCCGCCGGGGGCGCCGATACCGCGCAACAGCTGTCCAGCGTTGGCGAAGCCATCGCCGGGCTGCGCGACGGCATGGGTGAGGACTCCGGTGTTCTGGCCGAGAAGCTCGATGCCCTGCGCGCCGGTCTGGAAATGGGTGGCAAGGCCACAACCGAGCAGATGCGCGAAGTGTCCGCGGCCATCGGCGGGCTGCGTGACACCCTGGGTAGCGATTCGGTCGCGACCCTGGAGAAACTCGAAGCGCTGCGCGATGTGATTGCGGCCGGTGGTACGGGAACGGCCGAGCAGATCAAGGGGGTGGTCGAGGCCATCGGCAACCTGCGCGAAGGCATGGGGGGCGATTCGGTAGCCCTGCTGGAGAAGCTGGAGTCCCTGCAATCCAGTCTGGCCGAAGGGGACACCAATGCCGCCGAGCAGATCCGTCACCTTGGCGATGCGATGGTGGAGTTCCGCGACGCCCTTGGCGGCGACTCCGCTGCGGTACTCAGCAAGCTGGAAGAGGTCCGTCAGGGCATGGCCAGTGGCGACGAGCGTTCGGCTGCCGAGCTGCAGGGCATTGTCACCGCACTGGGGCACCTGCGCGAGGCCATGGGCAACGATGGCGATGCATTGCGCGAAGCCCTGGGTGCCGACTCCCAGGCCGTGCTCGAGAAGCTGGACGAACTGCACAAAGGTACCTCGCTCAGTGGTGACAAGATCGGCAAGGCGATCACCGAAGGCAACAAGGCGCTTGCCGACATGCTCGACACCTACCGCAAGGCCATGCTGCCGATGATCACCCAGGCGGTTGGCGAGATGCGGGATGCCCTGGTCGGACCGGACGGTGCACTGGAGCAGCTGGTCAAGGACGTTCCCACCACCATGAGTGCCTTGCTCAAGTCGGTGGACGAGCTCAACGGCATGATGGGCCGCGACCTGAGTCGTGTCGGCGACGGCGTCGATGCTCTGGCAGCCGGGCTCGGCGGCATGGCCGAACAGATGGCCGGTGCCTTCGCGGATGTGGGCGGCGGTCTCTCGCAGGACATTGGCACGCTGACGACCGGCATGGCCGATGCCATCGACGACCTGCGAATGGCGCTGGTAGGCCCGGACGGTGCAAGCACCGGGATCATCGACGAAATTCGCAAGGCCAACACGGAGTCCAGCGAAGCCCTCAAGGCCATCAGCGATGCGCTGGTCGGGCCCGATGGCGTCGGCTCCAGCCTGGTTACCGAAATCCGGGATTCGCAGGAAAAGACGGCCGATTCCCTCAAGACGCTCAGCGACGCGCTGGTCGGCCCGGATGGCGTCAGTTCCAATCTCACTTCCGATATCCGCGATGCGCAGAAAGCCAACTCGGCGTCTCTGGACAAGATTCGTGCGGCTCTGGAGGAGAATACCCAGCGGCAGATCGACTACAGCCCGAAACAGCTCATGGAGGTGCTCGAAGAACTCATCAGCCAGTTCAACACGCAGTTTTCCGGGCAGTTCTGGGAGAAGTTCGAGGGCTTCAACAAGGGTGTGGCGGAGCTGGCCGAATGGATGGAGACCTACCGCAAGCAGCTCACCACCATGGTCGAACAGCACAGCAAGACGGTGCGCAACATGGACACGGCCGCGCGCCGTTTCGACGAGGTGGCCTCACGCTCGGAAATCTTCATCGACGTGTCGCGCAACATCTCCGCACTGCTCGGCGGGCTGGACTCGCAGCGGGTGCAGATCGAAAGCCACCTCAAGCGCTTCGCGCACATCGTCGATGTCACCAGCGAGTCGCTGCAGAACATCGAGGAGCGGATCGTGGAGGGCAACACCCAGATGAGCGACCACCTCACCGAGATTTCCACACGCATCGAAGAGCAGATCATCCGCGTCGATGGCGCGATGGACGAGGAGCTGACCAAGGCCATGAACACCTTCGGGCAGCAACTGGCGGCATTGTCCGAGAAATTTGTCGAGGACTACACGCCGCTGACGGAACGTCTGCGCGCGCTGGTGCGGGCGGTCGAGAAGGTCTAAGCGATGTTTTCCAACGACACGGACGCCCAGGCGCAAAACGAGGACTACTGGGTCTCGGCCGCCGACCTGCTCGGTGGTGCGCTGATCATCTTTTTCCTGCTCATGCTGTATTTCATGATGACGGAGAAGGCCAGTCAGCGCGCCCGCACCGAGGTCTGGGCGAAGACCGTGCAGAGTCTGGAGCAGAAGCTGGAAGGCGAGAAGCTGGCAGTGGATGCCCTGCGTGACAAGCTGCTCGGCGCACAGATCAATGTCGACAGTGTCAAGGAAGTCGCGGTTCGCTACGACAAGAAAAAGGACGAGCTGTACCACGAGCTGCTGCAGGAGTTCGGTCAGGATCTGCCGCGCTGGAACGCGGAAATTGATCAGG
>JBFHON010000153.1:0-7086 GCA_041593295.1 Oceanococcaceae bacterium
CCGGGTTCAGGCGGACAATGCGCCCATCGACAAATCCGGTGTAGACCTGGCCTGCAGCATCCAGCACCACGGCCTCGCCACCCTCACCGGCATCCCGTGCGGTGCGTTGCGCCTGCATCAGTTTTTCGTTCGGTGCCAGCGCACCTTCCAGCGCCGGCGCCGCCATTGGCGTCCATGCCTGCGGTGTGATTTCCACGGGCCAGAACAGCAAGTACCCGGCCGCGGCCAGCATCAACAACCCCACTAAACGCATTCCGTCATCTCCCACACAAAAAAGGCCGCAGACATATGCCTGCGGCCAATGCTAACCGACTCGAGGTGGCAGGGAGACCACATCGCAAGGAGGACACTTGAGGAGTTACATTCGGCTAGCAGGAGGACTCAATGAGAGCGTGAATTCAGATTCCTCCTCTGCCCGTGAAGAAAACGTCAATGCATTGGCGGCAGGTCAAATTTCCCTGAAACCCGGAGGCCGGATGTCGCCAGACCCCCGCAAAACGGCGCCCGCCCTATACTGAGACTCGATCGAGGACCCGGACCATTGACGTTCCCCTGATGTACACACCAGCCACGTTGCACGCGCGGTGAAGCGCACTCTGACGTTTCTGCTGGCCGCCTGGTTCGGCTACCCGGGTCGGCTCCTGCTGTTGCTGGCCCTGATGACCGCGATCGCCAGCGGCTGGTGGCAGACCCGGCTGGTTTCACAGGCGCTGACGGATGAGGCCGTCTCCGCGCTGGAAGCCCGACTGTTCACCCCGGCGCGCGGCGCGCCCCCGCCAAGCCCGGATGAACTTACCGCCATCCCCGGAATTGCGGCGCTGACGCGTTACGAGCCCGACGGCGCGGTGTCGGCGGCAACCCCGATCGCGGACACCCCTGGATGGCTGCCCCGGGAGCAGAGAACCTGGGACGTGGGGAGCCAGCGATACGTCATCGACATCATTCCGATTCCCGCGGCCGAATTGCTGGCCCTGTGGCGCCAGCACACCCTGCCCCCGCTGGGCATCGGGCTGACACTGGCGCTACTGCTCGCCCTGTGGGCCGCACGCCCCATCGCCGGCCTCCGCGAGTGGCTGAGTGCGCTTGATCAGGGACGCTTCAGTCAGGCCCCGCCGCACAGTCCGTGGCCCCTGACGCAGGTAGTCCGTGAACTGAAGGTGCTCGGTGAGCGCCTGCGCCACGCCCGCTCGGCCCTGCAGGCACGGCAGAGCGCCACCGACCGCGCCAACAAGGCAAAAATCCGGGAACTCCAGCAGGAACTGACACGGATTCGCCAGGAGCAGGAAGGCGTATCAGCCATCGGCGACTCACGCGGCGAGCTGTTGCGCACGATGAGCCATGAAATGCGCACCCCGCTGACCGCGATCATCGGTTATGCCGACCTGCTCTCGCGCAACGACCCCTCCCCGGAAGTGGGCGAGTACTCGGGAGTGATCTCGCGTTCCGCCCGCAACCTGCTGGGCATGATCAACAACCTGCTCGACCTGGCACGGATCGAGGCCGGCGCGCTGCAGCCGCAGTCCAGCGAATTCGATGTGACCGAGTTGATCGAAGACACGGTGGCCCTGCTGGCACCGCTGGCGTTCGACAAGGAACTCGAGCTCAACACCCTCATTTACCACGACGTGCCCACGCGCTTGCGCGGTGACTCCTTGCGACTGGCGCAGGTGCTGACCAACCTGCTGTCCAACGCCATCAAGTACACCGATGAAGGTGAGGTCATCATTCGTCTGCTGCAGGAGCGTCGCGACCAGGACACGATCACGTTGCGTCTGGAAGTCGAGGACACCGGACGCGGCCTGGATGATGAGCAGCAGCAGAAGCTGTTCCAGGCCTGGCGGCGATTCGAGGTTGCCGGCAGCAAGGCCAGTGGCAGCGGCCTGGGTCTGGCCATCGTGCACAAGCTGCTCGACGTGCTCGACGGCCGGATTGAAGTGGAAAGCGCACCCGGCAAGGGCTCACGCTTCATCGCCAGCATCCCGTGCCGCACCGTGGCCACCCCCCGCAGCCTGACGCGCTGGGATGCACTGCGCGGCATGCGCGTCTGGGTCTGTGAGTCCCACCCCACCACCGCCAAGGCCCTGAGCCACCTGCTGACATTCTGGGAGGTGGATTTCCGCCTCTGGGCTCATGCCGGCGAGCTGCATGACGCCCTGCAGGACGCCAATACGCGCATCGATGCGCAAGCCCTCATTCTGGGGCTGGACTTTGACCATGCGCACGCCAGCACCGTGAATGACATTCTCACGGTTTCCTCCAGGCGCCGGCCTCCGACCCTGGTTCTGGTGCCCAGCATCGACGCCACCACCCACAAGAAGTGGCGTTCCCGCGGCGCGAGCAGCGTCCTGGCCAAAGGCTCGCCACGCACATCGCTCTACGATGCCCTGGGCATGCTGGCCGCTCCGAATCAGTCGGGCAATCCGACGCCCCTGGAAAACCATCGGGTACTGGTTGCGGACAACAACCGGGCGGGCCTGCGTATCCTCCAGACACAGCTGCAGAAACTCGGCGCCACCGTTGACCCCGTCGAATCCGGCAGCGAAGCCCTCGAGCTCTGGCAACAGAACCAGTACGCCCTGGCCTTGCTCGACTATCACATGCCCGGGCTGGATGGAAAACGCAGCGCCGAGCAGATGCGCACCAGCCCCCACAACCGCGACGCCCCCCTGGTGGGCATGAGCGCCTGGCTTGACCCCTCCGAAGAGGAAGCCTGGCGGCAGGCCGGAATTGACGCCGTCCTGGTAAAGCCCTTTGACATGGAACGACTGCTGCGCGTGCTGCGCCAGCGCCGGGACCAGTCAAGCGCGGTCCGTGACAACGACAACTGGGCACAGACTTCGCTGCTCAACGACCCGGAAATGGCCAGCCTGCTCCGGGACGAGTTGCCGCGGCAATGGCAGGAACTGGACAGCGCCTTCATCGCCGGCCAGCTCAAGCCCGTGCGCGATGCCGCCCATCAACTGCATGGCACCGCGGCCTTCCTGCACCTGCAGCCGCTGCAAAACGACCTGGCCCAGTTCGAGCGCTTCCTTGCCGAGAAGAAAAGCCTGGAAGACTTGCGCCTGCCGGAGCTGATGGCCCGCATCCAGCAGGGCATCCGCACCCTGCTGGCCGAGCTGGACAGCCTTCAGATCGCGGAGTAACTCCGCGCACCGCGCTCTGCGACAGGCGCGGGAGCGGCACTCGACAACCGGGTCTGCACCATCAGGTTTTTCATCCGCGCAACCGATGCCGCCAGCCCCATCAGGATGGCGTCAGCGACCAGCGCATGCCCGATGTTGAGCTCCTGGATTTCCGCAATGCGCGCAATGGGCCCGGTATTTTCCACAGTCAGGCCGTGCCCGGCATGGACCTTCAGCCCCATCGAGTGCGCCTGCATCGCAAAGGTGCCGATTGCTTCCAGCAGCTGGGCGCGCTCTGCGGCATTCGTGGCATCAGCGTAACGACCGGTATGAATCTCGACCGCCTGCGCGCCGGTGGCCTTGATCGCATCCAGCAAGCTCAGGTCGGGTTCGACAAACAGCGCGACCTGCGTTCCCACCTGTGTCAGTGCCTTCACGGCTGCCGTGATCCGGTCGGCATGTTGGGCGACATCAAGACCACCTTCCGTGGTCAGCTCTTCGCGCCGCTCGGGCACCAGGCAACAGGCCTGGGGCCGATACCCACAGGCCAGCGCCACCATGTCCTCGGCAACCGAAACTTCCAGGTTCAGCGGAATGCTCAGGCTGGAGCGCAGGTCCGTGACGTCATGCTCCTGGATGTGACGGCGGTCCTCGCGCAGGTGCACCGTGACGCTGTCCGCTCCAGCAGCCTGACTGATCAGCGCTGCGGTGAGCGGGCTGGGATAATTCGTGCCGCGGGCCTGACGGATCGTCGCCACATGGTCGACATTCACGCCAAGGCGCAGGGGCAGAATCTGATCTTGCATGTGTTTTTCGTACCCTCAAGGGGCTGTTGATGAATCTGGGTGAATTTTACTCGCTCGCTTGTGCTGTCGCCTGGGCAATGGCCATTGTTGCCTTTCGTCATGCCGGCCAGAGCCTCCCGGCACAGCACCTCAATCTGCTGAAAAACAGCGTGATGCTGGCCTGCCTGGCACCGACGCTGTGGCTGGCCGGAAGCCCGTTTCTGTTGCCATCAAACGCGCTCTGGATCAGCCTGATTTCCGGGGTGATCGGCATTGCCATTGGTGACGGCCTGTATCTGGCTGCCATCCAGAAACTGGGAGCCAGCCGCGCAGGTCTGGCCGGCATGATGTACAGCCCCTGGGTCGTTATTTTCTCCGCCGTGTGGCTGGGCGAATCGCTACGCCCGTGGCAGTGGTTCGGTATGGCCCTGGTGCTCATCGGCCTGCTCGGTGTCGGGCTGACACAGACGCGTCGGCGCGGGACCAGCCGTGAAAGCTTCTCCTGGGCGGGCCTGGGACTGGCCGCGATCGCCATGGCGCTGATGGCAGCCGGCATCGTGATGGTCAAGCCCGTCCTCGAGAGCGAACCCCTCCTGACCGTTGTCTGGTGGCGCGCCATTGCGGGAACGGTACCGGTACTGCTCTGGCTGGGCCGACCACAGGCACCCAAACCCCTGTTTTCCCCGGCGACCTGGGCCGGAGTCCAGCACTGGAAGACGCTGCTGTTCGGCTGCTTTATCGGTGCCTACGTTGCCATGATCATCTGGCTGGCTGGCTACAAGTATGCAGCCGCCTCGGTCGCGGCCATCCTCAATGAATCCGCAGCGCTGTGGATCATGCTGCTGGCGTGGTGGTTACTGGATGAGCGCCTCAACCGGGCCCAGCTGCTCAGCGCCTCATTGATCGCGAGCGGCGTGCTGCTGGTGATCTTCACGTAGCACGCGCGCGGCCAGCCACTGGCTGCGCGCGCGCAATTTGCTGAAATCCACCAGCAGGCTCAGCTGGTCCTGCAAGGGGCGGCGCAGGCGCCTGGCGGCTTCGGCGCCCAGCGTCCCGCTCTCCAGCGCCTGCCAGTCCGAGGCCGCCACCCCGCCCCGTCCGCAAGCAACCAGCCCACGCCCGGGGATCAGCTCGTAACGCCCCGCAGGCTGCAAGACGTCTCCGTCACAATCATGCAGCAGGTCGACACCGACCCCCAGTTCCTGCACCAGCAACGACTCGAACAGGCGGGATTCGACGCCGGCATCGCAACCCGGTTCCCGCAGCCGGTCCAGGCTCCCCAGATACGCATCAAAGATCGCTGGAACCGGGTCGGACTCGCGGGTTGCATGCAGAACCAGCTCGGTGAGGTATTGGCTGGCCCACCAGTTGTCACCGGTTGGCATCGGCCGCTGCGGCGGCAACGGGCTCATGGACACCAGCGTCCCCAGCTCCCGACCCGCCTTCCACTGCAACTGCGCCGGCTGCCCGGAAAGCACCGGCGATTGCCTGCGCGAACCTCGCATGCTGCGCGCGATAACGCTGATGCGCCCATGCGAACGGGTCAATACACGCAGCACAAAGCTGCTTTCCTTCCAGGCATGGCGATGCAGGACGAAGGCGACATCTTCGCGCAGATCTCGCGACATGGCGGAGCGTCTAGTCTGCTGACCCCAGCGTGCGGATGACGGCCTGGTCCTCGGCCCAGCCTTCGCGCAATTTCACCCACAGGTGCAGGCGAAAGGGGCGCTCCCACAACCGGGTCAGTGAGGCCTCGGCAGCTTCCCGGATGAGCTTGAGGCCACTGCCCTGTTTGCCCAGCACGATCGGCTTGTGACTGGCGCGGTCCAGCCAGATCGTGGCATGCACCACGTTCTGCCCGTCCACGTCTTCCATCGAGTCCACCGTGACCGCCATGCGGTACGGCAACTCCTGGTGCAGGGTTGCAAACAGCTGCTCACGAATTTTCTCGGCGACGAGGAACTCGCCCTTCTGCGGGGTCAGCATGTCTTCGGGGTAGATCCACTCCCCTTCGTGCGCCAGCTTTGCCAGTTCGCGGCACAGCATCCGCCCGTCAGCCGCTCGCCGCGCACTGAGCGGAAACAGCAGCTGCGGCGAATACTTTTCCTGCAGCTGCGTCAGTTCAGGGATCAGCTTGGCCTTGTCGGGGACGCGATCAACCTTGTTGAGTGCGATGGCCAGCGCCGGTGGCGAGCGCTGCAGAATACGCTGCGCAACGATTTCATCCACACCCGTCCGACGACCGGCCTCAACCACCCAGAGCACGATATCGACATCAGCAAGCGCCGAGACCGCATTACGGTCCAGCAGCTTGTTCAGCGTCTGGTCCTTGCCCGGGGCCTGGCCGGGTGTATCCAGAAATACCAGCTGCGTCTGCTCGTCGGTCCAGACGCCGATCACCTGCTGGCGCGTGGTCTGTGCCTTGGGCGAAACAGCGGACAGGCCGGCTCCGACAAAACTGTTGAGCAGCGTCGACTTGCCCACATTCGGGCGACCGACAATGGCCACCGTAGCTACGTTCTTATTCATGGGCCATACGCCTCGTTCAACCAGTCCAGAAGTTCACGAGCCGTTTGCTGCTCGGCACGGCGGCGACTGCGACCCTCCGCGTGTATCGTTTTCGTAGTACTGCCGTCCGGCAACTTCACACTGCCGCTGACCTTGAACAGCCGCCGATGCGGGGGTCCGCTTTCATCAACCAGCGTGTAGACCGGCAGGTCCCATCCGGCATGCCCCTGCGTCCACTCCTGAAGCTGGGTCTTCGCATCCTTCAGGCTGTCTGCGTCCGGCAGTCGATCCCAGCGCTTGGCGTAAAGGGTCTGAATTGCGGCTCGCGCAGCGTCCAGGCCTGCATCCAGATAGATAGCCGCCAGCACCGCGTCCACCGCATCGGCCAGAATCGATTCGCGGCGCCAATCCGCACTGCCGAGTTCACCCGGCCCCAGAATCAGCCGGTCGCCAAGTTTGTGCTCGCGCGCAATCACGGCAAGGGTTTCCTCGCGCACCAGGTGCGAGCGCAGCCGCGTCAGCTGCCCTTCGGTCGCATCCGGATTGCGCTGAAACAGCTCCGAGGCCACCAGCATGCCGAGAATGGCATCGCCGAGAAATTCGAAACGCTCATTGTGACTGGCCGCCGCGCTGCGATGCGTGAGGGCTTGCGTCAGCAGATCCGGATTGGC
>JBFHON010000154.1:0-7050 GCA_041593295.1 Oceanococcaceae bacterium
CCGACCAGAAAATCGAGCGCATGGGACCGGCGATCAAGGCGGCCTTGCGCGATGGCGTCCCCGGCCCGGCCGGCCTGGGCTTTGCCAAGTCCTGTGGCGTGGAATTTGAGGCCCTGGAGCGCACCCAGACCGACAAGGGCGAGTACCTCGTGTATCGCGCGGAGCAGGCTGGCAAACCGCTGACCGCTCTGCTGCCCGACATTTTCAGCGCCAGCATTCGGCAGCTGGACCGCGTAGCACCCAAGCGGATGCGCTGGGGAAGTGGCGACGCCACCTTCGTGCGTCCGGTGCAATGGCTGTGCGCCATGCATGGCGCCAGCGTGGTGCCGCTGGAAGCCTTTGGCCTGAAATCCGCCAACATCAGCTTCGGTCACCGCTTTCACGCACCGGAGGCCCTGGCGCTGCATGCGGCCAGCGACTACGAGGGCACCTTGCGCCAGGCCCATGTCTGGGCCGATGCCACGACCCGGCGCGCCGAAATTGCCCGTCAGGTCGAACGCGCCGGCGCCGAATGCGGCGGCACGGCCGACCTCGACGATGATCTGCTGGACGAAGTCACCGCCCTGGTCGAATGGCCGGTTGCCGTGCATGGCCGCTTCGAAGAGCGGTTCCTCGATGTGCCCGCCGAAGCGATCGTGCTGACCATTCAGGAAAACCAGCGCTATTTCCCCGTATTCGACAGCGAACAGAAGCTGCTGCCGGCCTTCATCACGATCGCCAACATCGCCTCCGAGGACATGTCGCAGGTGGTCGCGGGCAACGAGCGCGTGGTCCGCCCCCGTCTGGACGATGCCCTGTTCTTCTGGGAACAGGACCTGAAGCAGCCGCTGGAAGACCGCCTCGGCGAACTGGCCCGGGTCAGTTTTGCCCAGGGCCTGGGCTCGCTGCGCGACAAGGCCGACCGCCTCGAAGCGCTGTGCCACACCCTGGCTCCGCAGTTCGGTACCGACCCGGCTGCCGCCGCCCGCGCCGGGCACCTGGCCAAGTGCGACCTGGTCACGAAAATGGTCTTCGAAATGACCGACCTGCAGGGCATCATGGGTGGCCACTACCTGCGCCGGGCCGAACCTGACCAGGGCGCAATCGCCGATGCGATCGCCGCCCAGTACCGGCCGGCTGGCCCCGGGGAAGCCGTGCCCGAAACCGCGCTGGGGCAATTGCTGGCCCTGGCCGACAAGCTGGACACGCTCTGCGGCTATTTCTCCATCGATGCCATTCCCACCGCCAGCAAGGACCCCTTCGGCCTGCGTCGGGCCGCGCTGGGGGTTCTGCGCATCCTGCTCGAAGGGCAGCATGCCGTGCCCATGCACACGCTGATCGATGCGGTGGATTTCACGCTGACGGATGCGCAGCGCACGCAGCTGGTGACCTTCTTCCATGATCGCCTGCGCGGCCTGCTGACCGACCGCGGGCTGCCCGCCCAGGTGGTGGCCTCGGTTCTGGATGCGGCCGACGGCCCCCTCGACGCACTCGCCCGCGCCACCGCCGTCGCCGCTTTCATGCAGACCGATGCCGGTGACGCGCTGGCAGGCGCTTCCAAGCGGGTCCGCAATATCCTGGCCTCGGCAACGGGCGCTGTTGCCACCGCACCGGACACCGCGCTGTTCGAGCACGCTGCCGAACAGGCTTTGCAGCAGGCCATCGACGCCCTTGCGCCCCCCGCCGATCATGTCGCCGCACTGAGCCAGCTGGCCACCCTGCAGGCCCCCATCGACGCCTTCTTCGACAACGTCATGGTCAATGCCGAAGATGCCGCCGTGCGGGCAAACCGGCTGGCCCTGCTTCGCCAGTTCGACAGCGCATGCTCGAAGATCGCCGACTTCTCCGTGCTCGCGAGCGGCGCCTGACCCTCCCGGCAGCCGTGCGTCGCCGGCCCCGGTTCCAGCCGGACCTGCGGCGTACGCTGCTGTTGCTGCTGTGCATCGCCACCAGTACCGGTGCGATCGCAACCGAAAAGACGGCACTGACCGACTGCCCACGCGAGCAGAACCTGCCCTGGCAGGTGCGCGCGGAGCGTGCCACGCCGGTGGAGAACTTCGTCCAGGGCTTCGAGATTGACGGGGCGCGCTGGTGGATGAGCAATGGCGGCTACGGGCGCTCCCATATCGATATCCTCGACCCGCGGGGCCAGCCGGTTCGGCGCCAGCGGCTGGCCCCCGATTTGTTCGCCGAAGGGCTGACCCTGCGCGATGACGAGCTGTGGCTACTGAGCTGGCGCGCCGGTCAGCTGTTGCGCCTGGACCGGGACACCCTGCAGCTGCGTGGCCGGCTGGCCTACAGCGGGGAGGGCTGGGGCCTGGCCTGGGACGCCGAACGCCAGCATTTCCTGATGAGCGATGGCAGCGGCACGCTGTCCTGGCGGGAGCCGGAACGTTTCGCCGTGACCGCACGGCTTCCGGTGCGCCGCGGCCTGCGCCGTGTCAGCCGACTCAACGAACTCGAAATTGCCGGCAAGCATCTGTACGCAAACGTGTGGATGGAGGACGAAATCCTGCGCATCGACCGGCGCAATGGCTGCGTTACCGGGCACCTTGATCTGAAGACCCTGTGGCCGCAGCGGGCACGGCCGCGCAGCGCCGATGTGCTCAATGGCATCGCCCACGACCCTTCCAGCGACTGGCTCTGGGTCACCGGCAAGTTCTGGGGCCGGGCCTTCGCACTGGAAATCATCGACGACTCCGCTGCGCAAACCGGCAGTCACAAAAGCGACGCGCGCAGGGATTAAGCTAGGAAGCCCTGAATGTTCTGACAGCACCCGTCATGCCCCCTACCCGCCGCGAATTCGTAAAGATCCTCGGAGCCACCGGTGTCGGCGCCGCTCTCGCCGGTTGTGACGGCCTGGGCAACAATGGTGAAGGCGACCCCGCGGCTCCGCCCGTCGGCACACCCACGCCGACACCCGATGACGGACTGACGCTGGACTTCCCTCGCGTCACGCCACTGCCATTTGGCCATGGCGTCGCCAGCGGCGACCCGCTGCATGACCGGGTCATCATCTGGACCCGGATTACCCAGGCCGTACCACCCGCCGGAAACATCCCGGTGGCGTGGTATGTGGCCACCGACCCGGACATGAACAACCGCGTCCTGCAGGGCGTCCAGGAGGCCAGCGCCGCCCACGACTGGACCATCAAGGTCGACGTGACCGGGCTGGCTCCGGCCACCACCTATTACTACCGCTTTGAAGCGCTGGGCGCGCAATCGATCACCGGGCGCACACGGACCGCCCCGGTCGCCGCGGTGGACTCTTTGCGCCTGGCTGTTGTCGCCTGCTCCAGCTACTGGTCCTCGCACTGGAGCGGCTACGGTCATATCGCCAACCGCAACGACCTGGACCTCGTGGTGCATTGCGGGGATTACATCTACGACTTCGTGGACCAGGACGAGGAGGTACGGGCCCGCCTCGACCGTTTTGACACCCGCGACGTGGACTACCGCGACTGGACCAACCTGGCCGAATGCCGCCGGCGCTATGCCCTGTTCCGTTCGGACCCCAACCTGCTGCGCGCACACCAGCAGCACCCCTGGTCCATCGTCTGGGACAACCATGACATCTCCACCGGCTACGGCAACGAGCTGGACGCACCGGACCTCGCCGCCGAAGTCACCACCACACTGGAAGATGTCTGCCGGGCCTTTTACGAGTGGACGCCAACGCGCCCGGTACTCGCCGATGGCTCCGGTGACTTCCTGCTGGTCGAGGACGGCAGTTACCCGGAACCCCCGGATGTGCGGCTGATCTACCGCAAGCTCCCCTACGGCCCGCTGGCCGAGCTGTATTGCGTCGATACGCAGCTGCACCTGCGCGACGACGTCAACACCGATGCCAGCCATCTCGACGCCGGCAACAGCGTGTTCTCACGTCCGCAGTTTGAATGGCTGACCGACAACATGCTCGCGGCTCAGCAACAGGGCACCACCTGGAAGCTGGTGCTGAACCAGACCTGGGTAGCACCGCTGACCATCCCCGGCGTCGTACCAGGCTTCGGGGAAACCGACCCGCTCGGCGTTTCGCGCTGGTCGGACTACCCCGAAGAACGCGCAGCCTGGTTCGAATACCTGCGTGGCGCCAACCCCTCCGGCGAACGCATTCACAACACCGTGGTCATGAGCGGCGACGCGCACGGCAACTGGGGAGCCGACCTGGTCGAGGACAACACCGTGCTGACCAGCTACCAGTCCGGCCCTGCCATTCCCAGCATCCGCACCGGCTCCACCGCGGAAAACATTGCCGCCGGTTTTCACCGCGCAACCACCGCCAACAGCGCCCTGCTCAACAACCGCGCGGCTTCGGTCGGCGTGGAATTCGCTCCATCCTCCATGGGGCGTGGTGGCGCCGATGAACTGGTCGCCAATGCCAACCCGCTGACCAGCGTGGTGGACCAGATCGCCGGCGCCCGTGCGCTGGAACTGGTCGCGCTCACCGGCAACAAGGCCACGCAATTCATCGAGTGGGTGGACCATGGCTACGGCATCATCCACCTCACCGCCGAGCGGGCCACCTTCGAGTACTGGTGGCAGGACAAGCTCACACCGGACGCACCGGATGTCCTGGGCCAGCAGATGGTCGCCTTCGCCGAAGACGACCCGACGGCGATCCCCCCGCGCTACCGCGACCAGCTGGATGTGGTGCTACTGCACGGCGAACAACCCGAACCCACCCAGGGCACCCGCACGGCCGAACCGGCCCCGGAAGGCGAGCTCAACCCGGCCTAGGCGGATTGCAGCTCAGACCTTCAGGTAGGCGTAGCCTTCCTCGGCCTGCAGCCGCGCCAGCTCCGCCATGCCGGAAGGCACGATAACCACATCCCAGTGCAGGTCGTCGGCACTGATCTGCAGGGACTCCATGGTGTTTCCGCAGGCCTTGAACAGCACGCCGCGCCGTTGCAGGTCATTCACCAGCGCTTCGTAGTCGTTCCCGTTCGGGCCCTGGGTGCCGGACACCAGCATCGGCAGCGCCTTGCTGATGGCCACCACCACGATGGTGGATGCCGGCCGGGCATCCAGGTGATTCGACAGGTTGCGAATCATCGCGATGGCGTTTGCCAGCTCATCGATGTGATAGACGACGCGGTCGCCCGACTTCGGGCGCGCGGCACCACCGGCGTGGGCGAGGCCGGCCCCACCTGCCAGCACCGCCCAGCCAGCAAGCCGGCGCAGCAGACCACGGCGGGAACGGTTCGGAGGCGGCGAAACGGTCATGGGGCTTCCTTTGTCACGGGATGAACAGGCGCTTTCACGTATCGTATGCGGTGATGCCCGCCGATGCGCGGCTGGCCTTCCTGACGAGACACGGTATGCCCGCATGCTGAAAGCGCTGATATTTGATGTAGACGGCACCCTGGCCGAAACCGAAGCGGACGGCCACCGGGTCGCCTTCAACATGGCTTTCAAGGAGGCTGGCATCAACTGGCACTGGGACCATGACGTCTATGGCGAACTGCTCGACATTACCGGTGGCCGCGAACGCCTGCACCACTACTGGCGCACCGTCGAACCCGAAGCCCTGGACGCGGAAAACGGTGACCAGCGGGTCGCCGAGCTGCACAAGCGCAAGAATGCGCTCTACTGGAGCCTGGTCGCTGCCGGCAAGATCTTCCTGCGTTCCGGCATCGCCGCGCTGATCAATGCCGCCCGGGAAGCCGGCATACAGACCGCCATCGCCACCAGCACCTCACGCGGCAATGTCGATGCCCTGCTGCAGGCCACCTGGGGGCCGAACTGGACCAGTGGCTTTCCGGTGGTGGTCACCAGCGATGACGTTGCCCACAAGAAACCGGCACCGGACATCTATCTGGAAACCCTGCGCCAGCTGGACTGCGATGCCGCAGACTGCCTGGCCCTGGAAGACTCCCCGGCCGGCCTGACCGCCGCGCAGCGCGCCGGCATTCCCTGCGTGGTCACCCGGGGCTTCTACACGGCCACCCACCCCATGCCGGGCGCACTGGCCTGCCTGAACGGGCTCGGCAGCGCCGAGGCGCCCTGCGAAGGCGTCAGCCCGGACGGCCCGTTTCGCGGCGTGGTGGATCTTTCGCAACTGCAGGCCTGGCACCGCACCGCAAGCCCGTCCTAGGCGGCTTTGCCGCAGCGCACATTGACTTCGCCGAGCGCTCTGGATTACAAGAGCGTATACCGGTGTGGGTATATCCATATTCCGACTTGATAGGAAGGTCGGCAACAGATATCCCCGCAACCTCATGCGAAGGAGATGTCTTATGAACCCGCCCAAACCGCTGTGGAACCCCTATGCAGCCGGCGCTTTGCTGGGTGTCGCCCTGCTGCTGACCTTTGTGATCACCGGCCATGGGCTTGGTGCCAGTGGCTTTGCGACCCGTCTGACTGCTGCCGTCACGGATACGGTCGCACCCGTGGCCACGCAGAACAACGCCTACCTTGGCGCCTTTGTGGCCAATGACAGCAACCCGCTGGATGCCTGGATCACCTGGGAAGTCATCGGTGTGGCCCTGGGCGCCTTGATCGGTGCCATCACTGCCGGTCGCTTCCGTATTTCGATGGACGGCCCGCGCAAGGTCCCTGCCGCAGGCCGCCTCGCACTGGCGTTGAGCGGTGGGCTGCTGGCCGGTTTTGGTGCCCGAGTTGCGGTGGGCTGCACCAGCGGCCTGGGCCTCTCCGGTGCGGCGGTCCTTTCAACCGCCGGCTTTCTGTTCCTGATCGGCTTTTTCGGCGCGGGCGCCGGTATCGGCCTGATGATGCGGAGACTCTACCAATGAACGACATCGTTTCCGGACTTTTTCTCGGCCTGCTGTTTGGCTTCGCCCTGGAACGGGCGGGCTTCGCCAGCGGCTGCAAGCTCACGGCCCAGCTGCGCTTTCAGGACTGGGCGGTTTTCAACGTCATGTTTACCGCCATTCTGGTCTGTGCGTCGGGGCTGTATCTGCTCGACCTCGCCGGCGTCATCAGCACGCAGGCGCTGTATACCCCCACGGTCTTCCTCTGGGCCACCCTGATCGGCGGCTTGCTGATCGGTGCCGGCATGGCCATCGGCGGTTATTGCCCGGGCACCTCGGTGGTGAGCTTCATGTCCGGGAA
>JBFHON010000155.1:0-7032 GCA_041593295.1 Oceanococcaceae bacterium
CCGCCATCATCAGCAGACGGAAGCCCCAGCCGGAGGTGATCGGCAAGCCGGCGATATTCTGGGCGATCACCACGCCGAAAGGGTTGGTGCCGGCGCAGGCCCAGCCGATGCCGTACGGCACCCACACCAGCGACATGCCGACCACGGCGTCCATGCGCATGGCCAGCGCCATCGACACGATGATGGGTATCAACGGCACATATTCCTCACCCATCCCGATGCTGTAGGCACCAAGACTGAACAGGACCAGACAGCCGGCAATCAGCAACCAGGGCCGGTGCCCGATCCGGGCGACGGCACGGTGCAGCATCGCATCGATCGCACCGGTTGCCCGCAGCACCGCGATCACACCACCAACGATGAACACCAGAAAAATGATGTCCTGGGCAGCCGCAAAACCCTCTGGGATCGCGAGCAGGAAATGCCAGGGCGGGAGCGTGGCTGCCGTCTCCTCCGGCACCGCCGCATAGGTGCCGGGCACAACCATGGCGCGCGACTCGTTCTCCGGGTACGGAACCCGCTCGAATTCACCCTGCGGCACGACATAAACGAGCAACTGCGCCGCGATGATGATCGCGAACATCAGCACCAGCGAATCCAGCGATTTCAGATCGGTGTGCACACTTTTCCCAATGGTTGGCCAGACAGATGGCCGAAGCGGGCCCGGCCGGGCATGACGGGCGCCGACGCCCCCGTGGCAAGGGCGTGATCCTAATGGGAAGTCCGGTTGCCGTCGATGCGCCCTGTGGCATCTGCGTCGACCTGTTCGTCGTCGGCACCGGTCAGCCACGGTGTGATGCGACCGGGCCGCGGGTTAGCGTGTCTTTATACTGGGCACTGTCATTCGCTGCGGCCTTTATCCGTGAACGCACACCGTTTTCTTTCCGTCTGCCTGTTGTCGCTGTGTTGCGGCGCCGCTCATGCCAGCCTGCTGGCCCTGCCGCCGGTGGATATCGAGGCCACCCTGGCCGCCGATGCGGCCAAACCCGGCCCCCAGCCTTACCGCTTTGCGGTACCGGTCAGCGTCAGCGTGACCCCTACAAGTCATGGCGTATGGACCACCGGAGCCGACGGCATGGACCGCTGGAAATTGCGTATCCAGTCCGCCGGAGCCGCCTCGTTGAACCTGGGTATGCCGGTGTTTCGTCTGCCGCCCGGTGCTCAGCTCAGCCTGCATGACGCCAGCGGCAAAGCCGTATATGGCCCCTTCGGCCCCGGCAGCGCGACGGCGGATGGCCAGTTGTGGACACCGATCATCCCGGGTGACGTCGTCGAATTGCATCTGCAGGTTCCAAGTGACCACCGGGATGCCGTAAAGCTGCAACTGAGCCGAGTCAATCATGGGTTCCGCGGGTTCGGGGCCAGCGATGAATATGCCCAGCGCTCCGGCGACTGTAATGTCGATGTGGTTTGCCCCGCCGGGGATGAGTGGCGCGACGAAATCCGCAGCGTGGCCCGATTCAGCATTGCCGGCGCACTGCTATGCAGCGGCCAGATGGTCAACAACACGGCCGGCGATTTCCGCCCGTATTTTCTGACCGCCAATCATTGCGTCACCGCCCCCGTGCTCGCGCCCACACTGGTGTTCTACTGGAACTACGAAACCAGCAGCTGTGGTGGCAGCCCGGACGGCTCTTTGACCCAAACCAGTAGTGGTGCCAGCTTCGTAGCAGGCAGCTACGGCAGCACCGATTACGGCCCGGATTTTACCCTGCTGGAACTCGACCAGACCCCACCGGACAGCTACGGGGTGTACTGGTCCGGGTGGGACAACCGCGATATCGCACCCGAGGGTGTCACCACCATCCACCACCCCAGCGGTGATGAAAAGCGGATCAGCCACTTCTTTGGTCAGACAGAAATCACCGCCTACCTCGAAGAACCGGGTCAGCCCGACCTGCTCGGGCAGACCGATACCCACCTACGCATTGCGGACTGGGATGTCGGCACGACAGAAGGTGGTAGCTCGGGCTCGGGCCTGTGGAACGCCGAACACCGGCTGGTCGGCCAGCTGTCCGGCGGTTATGCGTCGTGCACCTCTGCGACTGCCGACTGGTACGGGCGTTTTCATGTGAACTGGTACGGCCTGCCCACACCGCTGACCAGCCTGGCCACCTATCTGGACCCGCTGGGCACAGGGGCCGAATTTGTGGACGGTGCCGACCCGAGTGCCGACGCCAGCGTGGCACGTGCGGGCAATACGATGGCGCCCGCTGCGACCAGTGGCGGCCAGGGCGGCGCCTTCGGCCCCATGCTGCTGCTTGCGCTGTGCTTCAGCCGCCGGCTCCTCAGGCGCACCCGGTAGGGGATTCAGCGGTCCACCCGTCCCTCGCGGGTGGGCCGCACATTCGGAGCAGAAGGGGCCGTCAACACGCCCTGCTCTGGTAGCTAAGGCCGGCACAGGGCCGCAGACGGCACGCTGTGGCGGTGTTGCAGGGCGGCGTGACAAAGCCGACTGCGCCCGCAAGACCACCAAGCGCATTGATCAGCCCCGCGCCATGCGATGCTTGTCCGCATGGAATTACTCGGGGTCATTGTCGTTGTCGGGTTCATCGGCCTGTCCGCATGGGTATGGTGGCGTCGTGCTGTTCCCGTCACCCCGCTGTCTGCCGACGAGGCCGCGACTCTGGCCGCAGCGCTTCCCCAGTGGCCACGGCTCGGCCCCGCGCAGCGACAGCGCTTGCTGGAACACACTGCGGCATTTCTGCAGCACAAGGACTTCTACGGTTGCAAGGGTCTGGAGCTCACGCGCCCCATGGCTCTGCGCATCGCGGCGCTGGCCTGCCTGCTGACCTTGCGCCGGGATGCACCGCCTTATCCGGACCTGCAGTCGGTACTGGTGTACCCGGAGCCTTTTCTGGTGCGCGACCCCGAACCGGACGAGCTGGGCATCGTCCACGACGAAGCCGAAGTGCGTATCGGGGAGTCCTGGGACGCACAACGCATCGTGCTGTCGTGGCCCGATGTGGAAGCCGCGTTTGCCGGAGCGCCGGTCAATGTGGTCGTGCATGAATGTGCCCATCAGCTCGACCCGCTGGGCCAGGGCCGTCCCGAAGGCACCGACCCGCAAGTCTGGGCGGCGGTGATGCAGCCGGCCTACGTCAGGCTGCAGACGCATGGCAGCCCGGTGATCGACGACTACGGCAGAGAGTCCCCGGCGGAGTTCTTCGCGGTGGTCTGCGAAAGCTATGTGCAGGAGCCGCAGGCTCTGCTGGCCGCCCACCCGGAGATCTACCGCACACTCGACCAGGTGTTTCAACTCGACCAGAACCAAGCCCCGGCCTGAGCGGGCACCGGCAATGGCTTGCGCAACCCGCCGTCGATGCTTTTGTACACTCTCCGCCTCATGCACCGGGCCGTGCACACGGCATTCCCTGAGGAACCCGACCCCATGACCGCTCCATCAGAGCTTTTGAAGACGCAACTCGGCATCGAGGTGCCGGTGATTTGCGGCCCGATGTATCCGGGCTCCAACCCCGAGCTGATTGCGGCCGTCTCAGACGCCGGCGGCATGGGGGTGGTGCAGCCCATTTCGATGACCCATATCTACAAGCACGATTTCCGGGCCGGACTGCAGCTGATCAAGAGCCTGACCGACAGGCCTTTTGGGGTGAACTTCACCTTGATGGATGGCGTGAAGGCCTACGAAAAGCGCAACCGGCAGTGGATGGACATCGCCATTGACGAAGGCGTGAAGTTTTTCCTGACCTCACTGGGCAATCCCAAACCCATCGTCAAGATCGCGCAGGAGCAGGGGATTGTGGTCTACCACGACGTCACCACGGCAAAATTTGCGGCCAAGGCCGTCGATGCCGGTGTCGATGGCCTGAACTGTGTAAACGACCGGGCCGGCGGTCAGACCGGGCAGGTATCACCGGAGCAGATGCTCGAGGAACTGGGCGGCTTCGGGCTGCCGCTGGTCTGCGCGGGTGGCGTGGGCGATGAACACGACTATCAACGCATGCTGGCCGCGGGCTACGCCGGCGTGCAACTGGGAACACGTTTCCTGGCCACCCGGGAATGCCAGATACCCGACGACTACAAGCAGGCCATCGTGGACCACGGCGAGGACGATATTGTCTGGACCAACAAGCTGGCCGGCACCTTCTCCTCCGTCATCCGCACTCCGGACATGGAAAAGCTGGGTTTGCGCGTGGGGCCGATCACCAGCCGGCTTCTGCAAAACCGCAAGACCAAAAAGATCACCCGCATGCTGCTGTTGTTGCGCTCGACCCAACGCTACAAGAAGGTGGCGCTGGACCCGGGTTATGCGCACTACTGGCAAGCTGGCAAAGGCATTGGCAACATCACCGCGGTGGAATCTGCCGCCGATGTGGTCCGCCGCTTCGCGGGTGCGGCGTGACGGGCGCCCGCGTCACGCCGCCGACCGCGCCAAACTCTGCCTCACTCGCCCAACTGCCTTATGCCTACGGCGGCCCGCCGCTCACCGCGCGTCTGCGCGCCACGGCGGAAGACTTCGTTGTCGATGAAAACCTGGGCTTTGAACCCAGCGGTGAGGGCGAGCACGTGCTGCTGCACGTGCGTAAGCGCGGCATCAACACCGACTGGCTGGCCGGCCAGATCGCGAACTTTGCCGGTGTCCACCGCAATGCGGTGAGCTACGCCGGCCTGAAAGACCGCCATGCGGTGACCACGCAAACCTTTTCGGTCCAGCTCCCCGGAAGGGAGGATCCCGACTGGAGTGCGTTCCCCGAGCCCGACGTCGACATCCTCGGCAGCACCCGGCACCTGCGAAAGCTCCGCCGTGGCGCCTTGGTCGGCAATGCGTTTTCCATCACCCTGCGCGAAGTCAGCGGTGACCTGGCACGGGTGGACGCATGTCTGAGCGCCATGGCAGGACAAGGGGTCCCAAACTACTTTGGGGAACAGCGTTTTGGCCGCGAGGGTCGCAACAGCGAACGCGCAGTGGCGTTTTTTCAGGGCCGGAAGGTTTCCCGCAAGCAGCAGGGAATGCTGATCTCCGCAGCCCGTTCGCAAATCTTCAACGATGTGCTGGCGCAGCGTGTCCAGCAAGGTAACTGGAATCGCATTATCGACGGCGAGGTTTGCTGCCTGAATGGGTCGCACTCGTGGTTTCTTGCCGAGACAGATACCGCCGAACTGGTGCAGCGCGCTGCCCGTTTCGACATCCACCCCTCCGGCCCCCTGTGGGGCAGCGACGAGTTGCCCAGCCGGGGCGAGGCTGCGGCCATCGAACAGCAGGCGGCCGCGCAGCACCCGATACTGACCGAGGGCCTTGGAAAACAGCGAATGGACCACGACCGGCGCCCGCTGCGACTGCGGCCCGACAATCTGCGTTGGGAATGGGTCGACAGCAACTCGTTGCGCGTTGCATTCGACCTGCCTGCCGGTAGCTACGCCACCGTCCTGCTGCGTGAACTGGTCGACTGGTACGCCGCTGAACCCGCAGGCTGAATCTCGCCCTCAATTGTTGCCCCGATACTTAGCGACAAAGTTGCGGCAGCTCGGGAATGTCCAGGAAACCCGGGGCGATTCAGGGCCCGATGGGGGCCAGGTCGAAAATATCGACAAAGAGACAAAGCTGCAGTTGGTTCGAGCTGGGAGCGAAAGCTGGTGCCGTGTGCGCGCAGCACTAAACAACCAGGTTTTGTAACTACTTGAAAGATGGTGGATTCACCTGCGTTGCTTGCGCCGCCAGTGTTAATCCCTTTATAGTGGGCGTCTGCTTACCGAGGTGTGAACGCACTTCAGTAACCTCCGGTGCGGGGTGGAGCAGCCAGGCAGCTCGTCGGGCTCATAACCCGAAGGTCGCAGGTTCGAATCCTGCCCCCGCTACCAAACTTTTTCGCGAAAGCGAGAAAAAGGGCCCCTCAGAGGGCCTTTTTTGTTGCCTTCGCAAATGGATGTACGCCAAGAAAGTGCCGTTGATCAATGACATAGAAGCTCTGCTGACGCCCACCGTTGAGGGTTTGGGGTATGAGCTCCTTTGTCTGGAGCTGGGGCAGGATGCCGGCGACACGCTGTTGCGGCTGTACATCGACAGCGAGACCGGCATCGGAATCGAGGATTGTGAAAAGGTCAGTCGTGCCATCAGCGCGCAGCTGGAAATCGACGATCCGATTGCAGGCGCCTACCGGCTGGAAGTCTCTTCCCCCGGGTGGGATCGCCCGCTGGCGAAGCCCGATCATTTTCGCGAATACATTGGCAGCGAAGCCAAGATTCGCACCGAATTGCCCATCATTGATCGGCGTAACTTTCGCGGGCGCATACGTGCCTTCGAAGACGATGCAGTCCACCTCGAGGTGGACGGCGAACTGTTTGTAATTCCCCTGGCAGAGATTGAGCGGGCACGGTTGGTGCCTGACGAATCTGGCAAGGGCAAGCGTTAGGAAGTCGAGGTTCCTTGTCATGAGTAAGGACGTACTGAGAGTTGTGGAAGCGTTTTCGGCCGAGCGAGATCTCGAGCCGGAAGAAATCTTCCTGGCCATGGAGGCGATGCTTGTCGCCGCTACGCGTAAACGTTATGGCGAAGACTTCGATATTCGGGTCACGATCAACCGGGAAACGGGTGATTACGAAACCTATCGCCGGTGGAAGGTGGTCGACGACGAGGATCCCGAGTTCGAAGGGCCTGCGCAGCAGGTTCTGTTCGAGCGCGCCCAGCAACTCAAGGAAGGCGTCCAGATTGGCGACTACATTGAGGAAGAGCTGGAGTCCATCGACTTCGGCCGCATCTCCGCACAGGCTGCCAAGCAGCACCTGGTGCAGAAGATTCGCGAGTTCGAGCGCGCCAAGGTTGCCGAGCAATACGGTGAACGTATTGGCACGCTGGTCAGTGGCGAAGTCAAGCGCATCGACCGCGGCAACCTGATTCTGGACCTGGGCAACAACGCCGAGGCCATCGTGCCCCGCGAGTGGCAGATTCCGCGTCAGCCGGTCCGTCCGCATGATCGTATTCGCGGTTACCTCAAGGAAATCCGTACCGAAGTGCGTGGTCCGCAGCTGTTCGTCAGCCGCACCGCACCGGAACTGATCATGGAGCTGTTCGAG
>JBFHON010000156.1:0-7023 GCA_041593295.1 Oceanococcaceae bacterium
GGGTGCAACCGTGCAACGGCCTCGTCGATACGCCGCACGCCCTGCGCCTGCGCCCAGCCCTCGAGGGCCGCCTGCAAGACTGGCACCTCGACAATCCGGGCCAGCGGCTCCGCTGCTGGCGCATTGCTGCCAAAAGCGACTGCGCCGCTGCCCGGCACCGCAACATGCATGGTCTGCACAGCGCAGCCACGGGCGAACCAGGGTTCCTGCGGAATGCCCTCCTGCTGCAGGCGATCTTCGATATCCGGCGCCAGCGCAATGACCCGGGCAAGTGGCGCTGCCTCCGGGTCCAGCGACGCCATCAAGGGCTGCGGGGAGGCCAGCGCAACTCGCCAGCCGGCCTGCGCCAGCAGGCCACCGGTCAGGGCCCCGACACACCCACCCCCGGCAACCAGGACATCCACTTGCATCAGACCACGACCTCTTCGGTTCCTGCGGAGCGGCGAACCAGCCGACCCTGCAAGGGACGGGCCAGCTCGACCCCCAATAAACCCAGTGACCGCAGCTGGCTGATGACCGGCAAGCGCTGGGTGAAGGCCTTGACCAGGCCGTCGGTCATGCGCTCGATCCCGTCGTGGTCGGCGCGGCGGCTCTGCTCGAGGAATGCCAGCATTTCCATCCCGCCCGGGTCCGCCGCTGCCTGCAGCGCTGCGCACAGTGCCTGCGCATCCCGCATCGCCAGATTGAAACTCTGAGCCGCAATCGGATGAAAGGCCCCGGCTGCATTGCCCATCAGCAGGGCCCGCGGCGCAGTGAGGCGACTGGCCCGCATGCGCGTGAGCGGCCAGCGCAGACGCGGCGCAGCCATTTGCAGCTTGCCCAGACGCCAGCCGAAGGCGTCCTGAAATGCCACCGCAAAATCGGCATCGGAGAGGGCCAGCAAGGGGTCCGCAGCCGCCGCGTCGACCATCCAGATCATCCCCGCACGCCGCGCGCCACGCGGCATCACTGCCATCGGGCCTGCGGCGGAAAACCGCTCATACGCACACCCGTTCACATCCTTGCCGGTCTGCAGCTGACTGACGATCGCGATCTGCCGATAGGGCTCCACCCGCATGTCGATGCCCAGCATCGTACGCACCGCTGATTGCACCCCGTCCGCCCCGACCACCAGCCGCGCCTGCACGTCCCTGCGGGAACCATCGGTATGTTGCAGCACGCATTGGCGCACGGACTGCCGGGCGGCTGCATCATCGTCTTGCGGGGCGTAGCAGACCGGAGAACTGGGGCTGTTCAATTCCGCCGCTTCGACACGCGCCGGGACCAGCGGCATGTCGACCAGTTGCCACTGCCGGTGTACCGGTAGCCCGACCGCAGCCAGCTTGGCGGCCAGCGCATCGTGCAACGACTGGGCCGGAACCACCGCCCCCAGCGCATCCAGGCCATGGTCTGCAGCACGAATATGACTGCGCCCGAAGCGACCGCGCTCCGAGATATGCAAGCTGCGGATCCACTCCGCACCGGCGACCAGCGGCCAGAGGCCCAGGCGCTCGAGAAAACGGACGGTGCCGGTGGTCAGGCCCAGCGAGCGATCATCACCTTCCGGCCCGGCTGCGGCGCAGTCAATCAGGTGGACACGGCGCCCCTGTGCATGCAGCGCCAGAGCCAGCGTCGCCCCCACGGGCCCGGCTCCACTAATGAGTACGTCACAGGACTCGGTCATCGGTCACCCGGCACACTGCCGCCTCAGGCAATCAGGCTGCCGCCGATGCCATCAATGCCTCGATCTCCGCCACCGTCTTCGGCACGCTGGCCGTCAGTATGTCCGGGCCTTCGGCGGTCACCAGCACATCATCCTCAATGCGCACGCCAATACCGGCATAGCGCTCCGGGGTCCTGGGGTTGTCCGGCGCGAAATACAGACCCGGCTCGATGGTCAGCACGTTGCCGGGTTCCAGCGCGCACCAGCCGCCGTCCTGCCGGTAGCTGCCGACATCGTGCACATCCAGACCGATCCAGTGCCCGGTCTTGTGCATGAAAAACTCGGTGTGCGCGCCCGCTTCGATCAGCTCATCCACATCACCGTCCAGAATCCCCAGGCGCACCATGCCGGCGGTCAGCACGCGGGTCGCCGCCCGGTGAGGGGCCAGCCAGTCCGCACCAACCCGAACCGCATCGATAGCTGCCAGCTGGGACTCCAGAACCAGTTCGTAGATTTCTTTCTGGGCCTCGGTGAAACGCCCGTCAACCGGGAAGGTCCGGGTGATATCCGCGGCATAGCCTGCATATTCGCCCCCGGCATCAATCAGACACAGGGTCTGGGCCTGCAGCGGTGCGTCGTTCTCCACGTAGTGCAGGACGCAGGCATTGGCGCCGCCACCGACGATGGTGCCGTAGGCCGGCGGCATGCCGTGCCGGGCGAAGTCATGGTGAATCGCAGCAGCCAGTTGATATTCCATCACTCCCGGCGCGGACTCGCGCATCGCCCGACAGTGCGCCTGCGCAGAAACCTCACTGGCGTAGCGCATCATCTCGACTTCCGCGGCGGATTTCACTTTCCGCAGCGGGTGCAGAACGGCATCCAGACCCGTCACCCGCGTCGGCGCCGTCACCCCGTTACGGCCCAGTGCGCGCACGCTGTTCAGCCACTGGTTGATCCTGACATCCTGCTCGGCGTGTATGCCCAGCGTGTGATAGATCGCATCCCGATTGGCCAGGATTTTGGGCAACTCGCTGTCCAGTTGCGCCAGGGTGAACGCCTGATTCGCGCCATGGTCCGCCATCGCACCCTGCGGCCCGGCACGGTAACCATCCCAGATTTCCCGCTCCCGATCCTTCTCGCGGACGAACAGGACGAACTCGCCCTCTGCCCGTCCCGGCGCCAGCACCAGAACCGCCTCCGGCTCGGGAAAGCCGCACAGGTAATGGAAGTCCGAGTCCTGCCGGAACGGGAAGCTGGTGTCGCGCGAACGCGTCACTTCCTGCGCGGCAAAGACAATGGCCACACCGTCGTCACCAATCCGCTCCATCAGGGCGGCGCGACGATGGGAGAACTCAGTGGAGGGTAGAGCGGGAGCTTGCATCAAGGGTTCGCAGTTCAACGTAAAGGGTCATGACGGCAATGCGCAGAAATTCGACCAGCTCGGTAAAGGCTTCGTCAGCTTCCGCGCCTTGCGCTTCATCGTCATCCGGGTTCAGGCGGCTGATATCGAGCAGGTGCTCCAGGCACTCCTTGCCCTCGGGGCTCAGCCTGGCAGGGTCGAAACCGCCACCAAGGCTCAAACCAAAGGCAAAACACTCGGCCCATTCGGCCAGGCCTTCCAGCCGCCGCCAGAGCGCCTGCTCGTCATCCGGCAGCAAGGGCTCGAACTCGAGGTCTGCCGATGCGAGCTGACGGGCAACATGCTCAAAAGCCGCTTTGACCACCGCCCACGAGGCTTCATCCTCGGCCGAGGTGGACAAACCAAAGTCTGCCGGCGGCTGTTTTTCGCGGCAGGCCAGCGCAGCCAGCTGGCCATGCAGACCCGCCGGCGAGATGTCGCACTCGAGCATCGCCAGCGCCGCCTGAATTTCGTTCCAGTAAATCTGAGGCATCGTGATACTTTAGCTCGAATACCCTTCAGCAATACGATTTACCGGCAGCCCCCAGAGCATTCCATGGCCGCATCCACCTTCGACCTTCTCGCCCAACTTGTTGCCCAGCCTTCGGTTTCCAGTTCGGACCCGACCCGGGACCAGGGCAACCGCGCCGTCTGCGAATTGCTGGCCAACTGGCTGACGGATGCGGGCTTTTCCTGCGCACTGAACGAGGTCGCAGACGGCAAGACCAACCTCATTGCCCGCCGCCTGCCTACCAACGGGGTAACCGAGGGTGGCCTGGTACTGTCCGGCCATGCCGACACGGTCCCCTGCGACCCGGATCAATGGCGCGGCGACCCGTGGAAATTGCGCGATCTGGACGGCCACTGGACCGGCCTGGGCGCCACCGACATGAAAGGTTTTCTGGCCCTGTGCGTGGACTTGGCGCGCGACCTGCGTGACACCCCGCTGGACCGCCCCCTGACCATCGTGGCCACGGCCGATGAAGAGTCCGGCATGGCCGGCGCCAAGGCCCTGCTGGACTCCGGCATCCGGCTGGGCGACTTCGCGGTCATTGGTGAACCCACCGGGCTGGCTCCGATCAACGCCCACAAGGGCATCTACTTTGATGCGCTGGTCGTCCAGGGCATTGCCGGGCACTCCAGTGACCCGGACGCCGGACTCAATGCCATCGAAGGTGTGCAACGGGCCCTGGCCGAACTGCTGCGGATTCGTGACGAACTGCGCACCCGGCACCGGGCACCGGAGTTCAGCGTCCCTTTCGCCACCCTCAACCCCGGCTGCATCCATGGCGGCGACAGCCCCAACCGCATTCCCTCACGGGTACGCCTGGAATGGGACCTGCGCTACCCGCCTTCGCTCCCCGGAGATGAACTGCGCAGCGAAATCATTCAGCGGCTGGCCCGGGTACTGGATGACGGCGGCTGGCCCCATCACTTCGAGAATCTCGCGGACAGCTCCCCGTTCACGACAGCTGCGAGCAGCCCGATCGTGACCGCGGCCGCCGAGCTGAGCGGGAGGGACCCCAGCGCAGTGAACTTTGCCACCGAAGGCGGTTATTTCAATGCCCTGGGCACCCAGAGCATCATCCTGGGCCCCGGCCACATCGCGCAGGCCCACCAGCCCGAGGAGTACCTGCCAGCCGCGCACCTGGCGCCCATGCAACGCATACTTCACGGTCTGGTCCAGCGCTTCTGCCTGTCCTGACGCCCCGATACGACCATGGCCGACACCCCTCCTGATTTTGCCGCGCATCTGCGCCAGGCAGCGCCCTTCATCCATGCCCACAAGGGCAAGACCTGCGTCGCCTACATTCCTGGCGAAGCTGCCTTGCACCCGGACTTCACCACCCACCTGTTTGACCTGGCGCTGGCCCATGGACTGGGCATGCAGCTGGTACTGGTTCTGGGTGCACGCCCGCAGATCGAGGCCCGCCTGCGTGCCGCCGGCATCCCGGAAACCCTGCACAAGGACCTGCGGATCACCGACAGCGCCACGCTGCAATGCGTCAAGGAAGCCACCGGCGCGCTGCGCAGTGACATCGAAGCCATGCTTTCCACCGCGCTTGCGCGCACGCCCCTCGGCGGGCGTCGGGTGGAGGTGGTCAGCGGCAACCTGGTCACCGCCCGGCCCAGCGGCATCATCAACGGGGTGGACATGCAGCACACCGGCGAGCTGCGCCGGATCGCGGTGCAATGCATCCGCGATCACCTGCAGCATGAACGGATTGTGCTGCTCCCCTGCCTCGGCACCTCGCCGACCGGGGAAAGCTTCAACCTGCGCAGTGACGAACTGGCGGTCGCAACCGCTGCCGCTCTGCAAGCGGACAAGCTCATCCTGCTGAGCCCCCGCGCGATCGTCTCGGGCGAATGCACGCCCGACGAACTGCTGCACGAATCCAGCCTGCCGGAAGTCGAGCGCCAGATCGCGCTACGCGCCACCGAAGCCGGGGTGCCTCGCGTGCATGTGGTGCCCATGGACATTCCGGGCATCGTGCTTTCGGAACTGTATACCCATACCGGTCAGGGCCTGATGGTCAGCGCCGAGGCCCGGGACCACATTCGCCCCGCGCATATCGAAGACATTGGCGGATTGCTCAGCCTGATCGCCCCGCTGGAAGCGAATGGCACCCTGGTTCCCCGGTCCCGTGAACAGCTCGAACTGGATATTCAGCATTTTGCCGTCATGGAACACGACGGCGTCATCATCGGCTGTCGCGCACTCATTCCCCTGGAAGGGGGACGGGATGCCGAGCTGGCCTGCGTTGCCGTCGACCCGGACTGGCGTCGCGGCGGACGCGCACGGGCACTGGTCAGCCACGCTGAACACAGCGCCCGCAGCCAGGGCATCAACCGCCTGTTCGTGCTGACGACCCAGACCGTGCACTGGTTTGTCGAGCAGGGGTTCGCCCTGTCGACACCGGACGCCCTGCCAGGCCCGCGCAAGGACCTGTACAACTGGCAACGCGCCTCACGGGTGCTGGCGAAGACCCTCGCCTGATGGCGCACATTCCCCGCGTTCTTTGCCCCCCACCGCTCACCGCAGCCAGTGAAGTGGAGCTGGATGCGGACCGCGCCCATCACCTGTACACCGTCATGCGCCGACGGGCCGGTGACCGGGTCCGGGCCTGGGACGGCCAGGGCCGCGAAGCGGATGCCGAAATCCTCGCTCTGGACCATCGCAAGGGCCGGCTGCGCATCGAAGCGGTCGAGGAACACGACCGCGAGTCCCCGCTTGCGCTGGTGCTGGTTCAGGCGGTCGGCCGCTCCGATCGCTTTGACGAAGCCATGGTCGCCGCCATCGAGGTCGGCGCTGTCGCCGTGCAGCCGGTGTGGACCGAATTCGGATTGCCGGCGCTCAAGACCCAGCGGCTGGAGAAAAAGCTGCGCAGCTGGCACAACCAGCTGGTCGGCGCCGCGGAACAGGCAGAGCGCACGCGCCTGCCGGAACTCCGCCCGCCGCTGCAATTTCGGGACTGGCTTGGCCCGCGTCCCGGCGGCATCGTGCTGCACCCCGGGGGCGAACCGTTGCCACGCACGGCCGCTGGCTCCGGTGACGAGCTCAACCTGGTGGTCGGCCCGGAGGGCGGGTTCAGTGAGGGCGAAGTGGAGCGGGCCCGGCAAGCAGGCCTGCAGGTCTGCCGGCTCGGCCCGCGCATTCTGCGCATGGAACATGCCGGCCCGCTGGCCCTGGCGGTTCTGCAGGCTTTCGCCGGCGACTATTAGGCGCTGACGCCGTCGTCCGCACTCAGGCCCTGGCTGGCCAGCAGTGAGTTCGCATGCCCGGCCCACCAGCTCAGGTCCGGCAGAAAGACCGTCCGCCGACCGACCATGCCGCAACCGAGAAAACCGTTCTCGGGCATGGGGTCATTACCGACCACCGGCCGGAATACCGCCTGGGTGAGGCTGACAACCAGCGGATAGGCCCGCGCCAGCACCGCAAAACTTTCCCGCATCCCCGGCGCCCGCAGCAGCACCACGCGAC
>JBFHON010000157.1:0-6795 GCA_041593295.1 Oceanococcaceae bacterium
CGGTTCGGATACAGGCTGTAGTTCAGGTTATGCCAGGTGATATCCGGAGCCATGGCATCCAGACGGTCTTTTTCGTCGATACGGTAGATCAGGTGCTGAAAGCCCCCGCCATAGCTGCCGCCGTAGGCACCAAGCACCGGGTCGGCATTGCCCTCGGCGTCCTTTCTGGTCATGACCCAGGGCAGGTTGGCTTCGACCCAGTCCAGCACCTGTAACCAGTCGGCGCCGGCGAAGTCCGGGTCCAGGACGCGGATCAGACCGCCACTTTCACCATGGCCGCGCTCGTCCAGACTGAGGATGCCGTAGCCACCGGCAAGCGCACGCCCGTCAAAGGAGTCGCCTTCACCGCGTGACTCCGTGCCGGTACGCGTGCCGCTGTAACCGTGGCTGTGCAGCAGCAAGGGGTAGCTGTCACCGACGCGCAGGTTGTCGGGTTCATGCACGGTAAAGGCGATGGTGGCGCCGTCGACCTCCGACTCCAGGTAGACATCGTAGCTCTCGCCGGAGCGGGTGCTTTCGGCACCGGTGCCCGCCTGCATGGTGTTGCGGGCTTCGGACGTGGCGGTTTGGCCACCGCCGCAGGCAGTAAGCAGCAGCAGGGCGGCCGTGGCCAGGGCACGGTATGCAGGGTTTGTCATCGCGGTTCTCCAACTGTCGATCTGGCGCATCCAGCGCCAGTTATCTGACAATTGTAAAACTACGCCAAAGCTCCGGGCGAGCCGCTGCTAAGTATTTATGACGCCGGCCGCCCACGGCTGGGGCAGAGGCCGGCCTGATCAGGAGGGTGCGAAGAAAATCGGGTAGTTGATCGTGATCGGCGACACATCCTTGGCCCCGAAATTGATCAGCTTCACCCGCGCCACGACCTTGCGCTCCAGGTCCGGGTCACGCAGTTCGGAGGAGACCACTTCGCAGTCGGTGATCGCGCCGGAGGGAGCAATGGTCAGTTTCAGGACGACCTTGCCCTGCAATGCGGGGTTGCGGCGCAATGCCCGGTTGTAGATGGCGTACAGACCACCCTTGTTGCGATCCATGACCAGCTGGATTTCTTCGAGTGAGCGGCCCTTGTTGCGGCTGTCACCTCCATAACCCGGCCGGCTCTTGTCCGGACCCAGGCCGCTGCCGGAAGCACTGATGGTCTTCTGGCCGGCGTCACTGCGCTGCCGCGGACCCAGCGTGGTGCTGCTGGACTGCTCGCGCTTGATGTCACTGACGCGGGCGCCACTGCCACCGCTGAAATTCGAGGCCACGACATTGGCTTCGCCGACTTCGACTTCGGTGCTGGTGGACTGGCGCAGCGGGCGGTTGTTGCTGGCGGTGACAACCGGTTCACTCTGCAGACTCTGCAGGGCACTCAATGCGCCGGCCAGCTGACGCTGGACCTTTTCGCGAGCCTGCACGCTGCGGTCTACCGGCGGTGCGGTCGGCCGGGGCTCTTCCTTGGGTTTGACCGGCTCGGGTTCCGGTTCCGGCGCGGTTTCCACCTCCGGTTCGGGCTCGGGCTCCGGATCGGCGGTTTCTTCTTCCACCTCTTCAGGTACCGGGTCGGGAACCGGCTCCGGCTCCGGGACGGCTTCCTGCTGGCGGGCGGCCTGTTCCAGCAGCAGCGCAGCGTAGCGGTCGGATACCGGTTCGCCGCCACCTTCTTCCAGACCGGAAAGCTGCCACAGCGGAATCAGCACACCGAGAATGATGGCCGGAATCGCAAGAACGACGATGATCCGGTGAAAACGCGCATCATCGCGTTCAAGGTCGGCCCAGATGTTGGACACATACGCCGTTGAGGTCACGAGTCGCCTCCACTGAGCATCACGCTGCTCTGCTCGCTGCTCAGCACGGCAAAGGAGACCTTGCCGTAATTCGCCTTGACGCAGGCCTGCATGATCTTGCGGATCAGGGAGAAGGGCAGGTTCTTGTCTGCCATGACCGTGACTTCGCCACGGTCATCAATGTCCACCGCTTCTTCATCCTGCGTAATCCGCTTGGCCTGGCTGGCCAGCGCTTTGAGCAAGGCCTCGAGGTCGGCTTCGGCCGCGGTGGCGTCCGCCGTTTTCATTACCGCGGAACCGTTCACCAGGATGTCTTCGTCGGTGACCATCACCAGAACGGTTTCGCGTGCGCGCTCTTCGGCGACGGATTCCGGCAACTCCAGGGTGTCCGCGTTGGGCAGCACCTCGACCTGCGAGGACTGCACCAGCAGGAAGAACACCAGGATGGTGAAGATGTCCATCAGCGACACCATGTTCAGCGAGCCCGTGCGCTTGCCGCGCAGGGTGCGTCGCTGCATGCGCTGGCCGCGCCGGCTGTGAGCAGCAATCATGGGGCGGTGCCTCCGCTGGCAGCCGGGAGTTCACCCAGCGATATCTGCGGGAACAGCGGAACCTTGATGGTCTCGCTGCCATCTTCCACATGCGACAGCCGGACGGCATCCATCACCTGGATCAGCGTGTCGTAGGCAATCTCGCTTTCCAGCAACACGACCGCTGCGTCCTTTTTCGAATCCTGCGCCTTGATGGCAAGCAGCGCATCGGTGAGCGCTGCCAGCGGGTAGCCTTCCGTCGCCCGGTTCAGGGTCTGCTCGCTGCCATCCGGGGCGCGCAGGATCAGTGCATCCTGACGAACCATAATGGTTGGCGGTGGCAAGGGTTCCTCTTCCGGCTGCTCCTGGGGAGCGCTGGCCGGCGACGGCAGCGCCACTTCCAGAATGGCCAGGCGCGAAAACACCGCCGTGATGAGCAGGAAGGGGACGAGAATGACCATCAGGTTGAGGAAGGCGGTGATGTTCAGGTCTTCCTGATCACCGGTTCCTCGATGGCGGTGCCTGCGTTGAAGCATGAGGGAATTGCTCGCTTGGGGCCGCGATCAGTTCGCGTCGCGCGCAATCATGTTCAGGAACTTGACCGTGGTCATTTCCAGAGCGTCGACCACCTCCGTGGTGCGAGCCTGAAGCCAGGCGTGGGTCAGCAGCAGCGGAATGGCCGCCATCAGACCGAATGCGGTGGTGTTCATCGCCACTGCAATGGAGGCGGACAGCAGGTTGGCCTTTTCCGCCGGGTTGACGTTGGCAACCGCGTTGAAGCCCTGAATCAGGCCGATGATGGTTCCCAGCAGGCCCAGCAGGGTCGCGATGTTGGCGAATACGAAAATGAAGGGGGTGCGGCGCTCCAGGCGCGGCATCACTTCCATCAGCGCCTCTTCCATGGCCATCTCGACATCATGGCGGGAAGCCTTGGCGGCACTGCGCTCCAGTCCCATGCCCAGAACCGGCGCTAGGGGGGCGTCGGATTTCTGCACATGTTCGTGTGCGGCCTGCAATTGGCCACCGGCAATATCGTTGACCACTTCGCCCCAGAGGCGACGATTGCGGGACCGGGTGCCCACGAGAAAGAGAATGCGTTCGACGCTGATGGCGAGGCCGAGCACCAACACGATAACGATGGGGTACATGAAAGCCCCGCCGTTTTGAAAGAAGCGAATAGCAAGTTCAAGCATGGTTTTTTAACTCTCTCTTTCGGTGATCAGCGCTGACGTGTTGCGGCGTCAAGGGCATCGAAATATTCAATTTTTCGGGTAAAGACTTCGGGGTCCAGCAGGGCCGGGCGCACGTCCAGCTGACGCGCAGGACGGGCAAACTCGGCTTCCGGGTTGGCACTGCGCCATGGCGAGATATACAGACCGATAGGCAATTCGCGGTCCCCGACGATGGTGGCACCCTCCAGGGTGACCGCAGCCGGTTGCTGCGTGTCAGCCGACTGGGCAAGCGCCGCCGGGCTCATGAATGCTGCGGTGCACAGTAACAATACTAAAGGCAATTTATGCATCTGGCAGTTTCTCCTCAGGCGCCCCGGTCAAGTCGACGTTGCAGGTCGGCAATCCAGCCTGCAACACGGGGATCACGTGAGTCTTCCGGGGTGAGGTCGACGTATTTCTCGTAAGCCTGCATGGCGGCGCCGAGTTGCCCGCGCCAGATTTCCAGCAGGATGCCCAGGTTGAGCCAGGCCGGTGCATAGCTGCTGTCGGCATTGATGGCATCACGATAGGCTTTTTCGGCAGCATCGACATCGTTGATTTCCCGGGCAATCACGCCTTGCAGGTTCCATGCCGGTGCGAGCTGCGGGTCGCGCATCAGTGCCTGCGCCAAATATTCGCCGGCGCCATTGGCATCGCCACGTTTGTGACGCAGCAAGGCGACATTGAGCCAGGGCGTGGCGTAGTCGGGGTGGCTGCGGGTCAGTTCCAGAAAAACCTCTTCGGCCTGGGCAGCGTTGCCACTGCGGACCAGCTCAACACCCCGTGCATGGGCCTGGCCTTCGGGGGTTTCCAGCTTCGCGGTGGATGCGCCTGGGCCACCACCGGTGGATGCGCAGCCCGCGATGAGCAGGGCGCCCGTCAGCCCGACGAGCCCCCGGTAGCAGCGCGTTCTTGTCTCAGCGAAGGACATCGTAAACCTCCTCGACCATTTCCGTTTTCCCGTAGCGAGCAGGGAGAATCTGCTTCAGTTGGGCCATGCTTCGCTGTACCCATTCGTTGTCGATGCCTTCGGCCAGGCGGACGGCGTTGGCTTCATGTGCTTCGGCAGCGCGGTCCTCCAGCGGGAAAGCCTGCTCCTCCAGAAGGATGGTGTACTGCTCGGCCTCGATGGGGTCGAGCCCCCGGGGTGGTGGCAGGTTCATCAGGCCCTTGGCCAGCTGAAAGTACAGTTCGCCGATGCGGAAGGTCGCCTGGGTCGTGCTATCCACGAAACCGTAGGAGAGGACCTTCTGGTAGGCCGCCTGGGCTTTCTCCAGCGCCGCCTTCTTGCGCTTGAGCGAAGCCTCCAGCGGCTGGGTCAGTCGCACCGCGGTGTAACGGGTCATGTCGGCTTCGGCCAGCTCCAGGCTGGCTTCGGCTGCCAGCGCACGCAGGGGTTCACCCTGCGGTCCGGCGACCTGTCCGGCCAGTGCGATGGCGGCCTGCAGCCACTTTGAGCGTTCGCTGGACGCGGGCGAAGTCAGGGCCAGCAGACGCTGCAGCGCCTTGGTCTGACGTCCGACGTTGTCGCGACCGTAGTTCGTGAAGTACTGCGCGTAGGTCTTGCGGGCAGAGTCCTGAACGTCGTTCTTGTCGTACAGGGTTGCGGCCTGCCACAGCGCGTCGCGGCGGATTGTTGGCGCCAGCGTCGTCGCGTTGGCCAGTCGCTCCAGTTCACCGGCGGCTGCGGTTTCGTTGCCGACCTCGAGGTAGGCCGCTGCCAGTCTGCGGGTAGCCTCGAGCTGCAGCCGGTGCTCCGGCCATGCGTCGCGGAAGGCCAGCAAGGTCGGAATGGCAAGATCCCAGCGCTTGAGCTGCAGGTAGGCGGCGGCGGCATCGTAGTCGGCATCAGCGGCCAGATCACTGCCGGGCAGCGCAACCTTCACGCGCAGGAATTCCTGTGCGGCCAGCATCAGGTCGCCCGCATCACGGGCGGCTACTGCCTGCTTGTAGATGCTGTTGGCCTGGGCCTCCATCAGTGTCCGCCGGTTCGGCGCGTCGGCGGGCAATTCCGCCAGCCAGCTGGCGAAGGTGGTTTCCGCCTCGGCGTACCGCTGGTTGTCGTAATGGGCGTAGGCGACGATGCGCCAGTTTGCCAGCCGGATTTCCGGTGTGGCGCGTGGTGTCATGGCCAGCACATCCTGCGCAATCGGCAGCGCTTCGTCCTGGCGGCCAGCACGCGCCAGTTCCTCGGCGCTGCGAGTAAGGACACGGGCCAGCTGCGGGTGCTCCGGGTAACGCTGCTGCAGGGTGCGGCTGGCAGCTACCAGGTCATCCAGGCGGGCTGAGCGGTTGGCGGGCGTGGCCTGGGCCAGCAGTTGCTCCCGAGCCAGCACCAGCGAGTAGGCGCTGTCGGCAGCGCGGGCATGCTGCGGGTGCTTCTCGAGGATCAGCGTGAACTGCTCGGCCGCCGCGTTCAGCGCGCCGGTGGCGAACAGCACGTCGGCCCAGTTGTAGCGCATGTCGATGTGGTCTTCCTGCTCGGGGAAGTCGGCCACATAACTCGCGTAGTAAGGCAGGGCCTTGCGCAGGTCGGCCTGTGCCGCCGCGCCCTGCGATTGACGGGCCAGTGCGTGATAGTGCTCGGCCAGTTCACCGGTGGTACTGACCAGGGTCTTGTAGGCCTCTGCGGATGCCTGCCGCGTGTTGGCGCTCCAGAACGGTTGGTCCAGCTTGTAGGTCGCGACGTAACGTTCCTTGGCGACGATGACCTGTTGCGCGAAGCCGGCCTTGTCGAAGATCTCGACCACGCGCGCGGCGTAGATCGGGGCGAGCGGGTGCGTGGGGCTGCGATCCGCCAGACCGTAATAGGCCAGGGCGGCATCGTTGGCGCGCTCCTTCTCGATGAACAACTGGGCGAGGTTGCCGTACAGCACCGGTTCGTAGGAGCGCAGCGGGCGGTCCTGCAGGAACTTGGTGATGGCGGGGCCGCCGCCAATCTGGGCAAAGGCCAGTGAGACCACGCGCAGGACATCGCGGACCAGTTCGCGCTGTGCGCGCGGCACGACTTCCAGTGTCGCTTCCAGGTTTTCGACGGCACCGACAGGCAGCTCGCGGTCGAGTACGGCCATGAAGGTGTCCAGGGCTTCGTCGAAGCGCTCCTGCTTGTACAGCGACCAGCCAAACTTGTACTGGGCCTGCTCGAAAAAGCCTTCGCCATCGGAGGCCTTCATGACCCGGGCATATTCTTCGCCGGACTCGCGGTATTGCTGGGTCTTGAACAGAAGTTCGGCCCGGCGGAAGCGGGCGTCGGTCATCAGCGACGAGCCGGGGAAGTCCCGGGTC
>JBFHON010000158.1:0-6747 GCA_041593295.1 Oceanococcaceae bacterium
GCCCGCTGGACCACTGACCAGTCGGCCCGCTGGCCGAACTGCTGCAAACGCAGCAGGCGGAGCCGCCGCGCTCTGACAGACAGGGACGTTCTGCGACTCCGGATGCAAGACTTTGCGGTTTCTGCTTGCGCCTTTGACGGTTACGGGCGCGAAGTGGAAGTACCACGACCTGGCCAGCAACATCGGCTAGCGCAGCGAATCTACCAGCAGCACTTGATGATTTTTGAGGCTCGACGCTGGAAACGGCCGACAGGTCCGGGAATCCCATGCTGCCGGCCGCTTCGTTTCAGCTCAGTCGCCGGTAGACCCGGTCTCTTCTTCATCGTCCAGCTCGACCTGACTGGCGACAATAAGACTGCCGTCGAAGCTGCCTTCGACATCGACCGTGGTATCGACCGCCGCGGCGGCGAAAAATTCGCTGCGACTGACACGGGAATCATCGATTTCGAACTCGGCCGCTGACACGTCCACCGGAACGCCGAGCACCGTGATCATATTGGCAGCCTCGTCAATATCACTGATCGGGGCGCTCAAGCCCACTCCCTCTTCCGAGTCCTCCTCGCGCTCAATTACGCCGGCGACCACGCTGCCATCTTTCATGTAAGCCGAGATCTCCAAGAAATCTCCAGGCTGGATGTCGGCCGCACTGAAGCGGTCGTTATCGTCGCGACTGTCCCGAACCCGCGTACTGTCAGCCACTTGCAAATCGATCCCCAGCACCGTGACAGATTGGCCGTCAACAGCCTGGGCCGGTGCCTCTATTTCAATGACGAGCTCCCGTTCCTCGGGGGACTCAAACTCAATGGATTCAGCAACCACGGTGCCCTCGGCATCAAGCTGCCCCTCCACCTCAAGACGGGCATTCGGTGCAATGTCGGCGGCGCTGCCGCCCTCGAACTCGGTATCGTCGACATGACTCACCGTGAAACCGTTCAACACGAACGTGCGGGGCGAACTTACCAGCTCTACAAAGCCTTCCAGCTCGATCTCCCCTTCTCCCTCAAGTTCAGCGAGATTGTCCGCACGATCTTCCAGCTCAACCTCGGTGGCGATCAGGCTGGAGCCCGACAGGCTCCCCTCGACCTCAAGGAATTGGCCATCGGCTACGAGCAAATCGGGAGGGTCGAGCACAGCAGCGCTGTAGTCCACAGTCAGCGCGTTCAGGGAAAAGGTCTGTGCACCCGGGTCATGCCCCGTCACCGTGCCCTTCACCTCGAAATCCTCGCCCTGATCATCCATCAGCTCGACGTATGCGGCGTGCAAATCGCCATTCGCATCGAGTTCACCGCTGACCTCTACCCTGTCGCCAGCGACCAGGGTATCCAGGCTTGTCCCCTCAAATACGGTGGTGCTTTCGACGATCACTGTCTGTCCAAGTGCCACAAAGAGGTTGTTGGTCGGGTCGACTGATGTCACCGGGCCTTCCAGCTCGGCGTCATAGCTCACCCTTACGGCCTTTCCGCCCCGTGCCAGGATCTCGACAATCTGCCCGATCTCCAGTTCCGATTCGCTACCGGGCCGATCATCGACCTCGAACTGGGCGGAACCGGTGTCGTAGCGAACACTGCTGATGATCACGCTACCGAAACCGGTCACAGGCCCGCGCACGTAAGATTTTGTTTCGGCAGACTCGCCACCACCCGATCCACCACAAGCCAACAAGAGCACCGTGCTCAAGCACATCGCTGTCGCTATGAAACGGTTTTGCATCTGTTTACCTCACATCATCAGGAATGGCCAGCGGCCAGAGAAGTCAGCACGCGACTGTGAAACTCGCGACATGAAATCTTTGTGAACTTTTGTCGAAAAAAATCGGGGTTCACCATGCGCCATGCAGCCATACCCACCGTTACGCTGCAATCGCGATCAGAAGCAGCGAGCGAGACTCGTTACCTTGCGCCCCGTCGCCGGTGAACCCGTCACACTCCACCCTGAGTGCAGATGGCCTGAAGATGCAGCCCCCGGCTGAACCGGTCAGCCGGGGGCTGCTCAAAGCTGTTACATCAACTTCAGGAATTCCGTCAGCGCGGCCTTCTCGTCCGCACTGAGATCAACCCCGAACTGGTGGCCCTTGTTCTCGACCAGGTCATCGCACTTCATGAACAGTGGGTTATGCGGGTCGGAGGAGGCGAAGTAAGCGACTGGCGTGCCCTTGCGCACCGGCAGCTTGATCATCCCCTGCCCGTCCTCGCGCGGTGCCAGCCCGAAATCAACCGTCGTCGTGATGGTCTTCTGCGGGCGGTGCACGTCCGCGGAGGGGTCATCGCTGGTCAGCAGTTCCTGCATGGCCAGATGGTATTGCTCCACCCGCCCCTTCACGGTGTAGTCCACCGAACCGTCCTCGCGGTAGGTCAGCTCACCCACCGAGTTGTTGTGCAGGAACGGCGCGTGCGCCCACACCGACAGCAGGGAGATGTTGCGGTAATAACCAGGCCCACCCGGCCCCACATCCTGCACGCCGAATTCCTTGCCCCCAATCAGCGGAAGCATGCGATTGAAACGGCGCGGCACGCTCCCAACCGACGGGCTGGACTGGTAGGTCTCGGATGCGAACTCCTCCCAGATGTGGCCCTTGTTGTGGTTGTCATGGCGGGCCCGGCAGGAGTTGGTCCCCACTTCGGAATGCGGGATGCGCTCGTCATTGCCCAGCCAGTCCTGCCCGAACATGCCGTCCTGGGCAAACTGACGCGGCCGCAGACGGCCCTGCTCATCCTCGGCCATGTACCGCGTGCGGAATTTTTCGCTGTCGCGGAATTCGGCCGGGAATTCGTATTTCCAGAATGCTTCGGAGCCAAACACATGGCCTTCGTAATAGGCCTCCAGCGCATCCTTGTCCCCGGCAATCGCCTCGGGCGGGACCCGTGTGCTGTGGCAGCTCGCACATTCACGGGCAAACACCTTGCGACCTGCTGGCACCTGGTCCAGGTCGATGTACTGGCTTCCCGGCGTGCCATCCACATCAACGGCGTTCATCAGCGGGTACGGCCCGCCGGCCAGCAGATACATGGTCATGTCCAGCATCTTCGCGTCGGCGTGGTTCCAGGGCTCGCAATCCTGGTAGCACTGCTCAATGCGCATCGGTTTCTGCGCTGCGTCCTCGCCGAAGAAGGTACCGGGGACCGGGAAGTTCGGCACCCAGCATTCCTCGGTGCACATGCCGATATTCACGTAAACCCGCAGCAGCGCCAGCCGCTCGCCAACGGAGTCTTCGCCACCCTTGAGCACATGCATCGTCGGTGCGTCGGTGACCTCTCCGGTAATCGGGTTCTTCATGGCATGGCTGAAGATGCGCTTGTTCATGAAGTCGGTGATGTTGTTCTGCGTCCCCGGGTTGTGCATGAAGTCATTCGGGTTCAGCGAAGTGTCCACCGTACCGACCCGGGCCCCCATCACCGCCTGCTTGGCAAAGTGGTCTTCGGGAACGGCACTGAGAAACGCGGCCAGTGGCTGGTTCACGTACTGGTTACCGATATGCCCGGTCAGGTTTTCCCAGTTCGGGTCATTCGGGTCCTGCGGCGGATTGGTCGGATCGAAGGCGACGTGACACTGCACACAGGGATGACCAATGGCGAAACGCCGTTGTGCTTCCATCTCCCCTTCGGTGTACGGCGTGCTGCGCGGGTCGAAGACCACGGCACCGGTTTCATCCACTTCGGGGTCCTTGAAGTACTTGCGATACCCCAGGATGCCGCTGGACTTGGGGTCTGCGCAGCGGTCCAGCCAGAAGGTGGTTTCGTCACCCTGCTCGCAATCCGGATCGTTGATCAGGCCCCACTTGCTGAAACGGTAGGGCCGGTGCTTGGTGTGCATCCAGTCGGCGTAGTGCTGACGCTCCTTGCCGATCGTCCGCGACAGGTGAATCTCGTTGAGATCCTGGTTGCCGAAGGTGCCCTTGAACCAGACATCGCGACCGCGCCGAACCATGGCGCGCATCTCGGCCGCCTTGGCCGCGTCGACCTTTTCCAGCTCCTTGTACAGGGAATTGACGATGCGGCAGCTTTCGGCGTCATACCCGGTAGGCTGCGGTTGGTCACAGGGCGGAGGTGGGTCCTGCGGGATCGCCGCAAAGCCCCAGGTCACGGGACCGCCTCGCTTGTGGGTATCCGGCCCCTGCCCTTCGGGCCAGACCTTCTTGCTCGCCAGGGTCTGGTAGAAGGCCGCCTCGTAAGCTTCCTTGTTTTCCAGGTATTTCGGGCTGCCGTGGTACACACCGGTAATGCGCCCCCGCTCCACCAGATCGTCCACGGTGACCCCGCGCAACGTTCGTTCAAAAGGCTTGTCGGAAACTCCGTAGATCTCCCGGTGCTCCCCGGCCTGTACCGATGCAACGGCAAGCAGACCCACCAGAATGGCGGTAATACGCATTGTGTTCTCCCTTGGTATGAAATACCCGCAACCAGCGAGGATTATGAAGCAAGTCCCGTGTACAGTATAATTCGCCAATGTTGCAACGCAGCAATCGCGGGCTTTGTATTCCGCATTCAGTAACGCGGTCTGTCGGTCCAGCCCGACCCCAGCTTCCAGTCCTGCGCCCGAATTTCGGCCTCCAGCTTGTCCTCGACCGGGTCGGGCAACTGGTGTAGCAGATCAAAACCGGAACGCTCTTCAACAGCATCGACGGTGGTCAGAAAGCGCCGCAGGTCCTCATAACCCGTGGCTGTCTGAGGCACCACAAAGGCCAGCACTTCCCAGCGCCTGTCTGCTCCGCTCGCGACCCCGGTGCGTTCGCGCACCCAGATTCGCCACAGTGCCACCGGAATGGCCACCCCTGAATCCAGGCGCCGTGGTGGCTGCTCGAACAACGGCCCGGTCATGACCCAGAACCGGTCCGGCGCCTGGGGACGCAGGCGATCCATCTCCACCTCCTCCAGCCGCTGCCAGGCCCGCGCGTTCATCGCGTGCTTCTGCGGTGTGATGTTGGCCATCGAAAAGCTCGCCATCTGGGCAGCGCGCCCGTGCAAACGGGACATGGCGTAATTCGGTGCCAGGTGGCCACGATCGTAGCCGCTGTTCCGGTAGTCTTCCGCACACACCTGCGCCAGCGTGCCGCTGCCACAGCTAAACTGACGTGGACGTTTTTGCAGCGGCTGCAGTGGACCGGCGGGAACCTCCCAGCTGACCCACAGCGGGTTCTGCAACCATTCGCCGTAGCCAATGGCAAACCCCGGCGGGTCAATCAGATGAAACCAGCGTGCCGGGTCCAGTGTCTGAGGACGAGGCCGTCCCAGCGGCACATCGGGATGAGGCAGGGCCCAATTCCAAGCGATCTGCAGCGGTAACGCCAGCAGGACCGCGACAACAATGAAGATGAGTTTCATGAAACCGTATCTACTGGCCACCGGTGGAGTCTGTATGGCACTGCTGCTCAGCGCCTGCGAGTCCGCACACTACTACGCACAGGCCGTGGGCGGGCACTGGCAACTGCTGCGCAACCGGGTTTCGATCGACGCGGCCATCGCGGACCCGGCAACACCTCCCGAACTGGCGCGCAAACTGGAAACGGTGCGGGCTGCACGGCAATTTGCCAGCAGCACCCTGCTGCTGCCCGAAAACGACAGCTACACCCAGTACGCCCTGCTGCCGCGCGAAGCGGTGACCTACAACGTGGTTGCTGCTCCGGAGTTCAGCCTGACACCGAAGACCTGGTGCTTCCCCTTTACCGGCTGCGTGAGCTACCGCGGCTACTTCGACCCCGAGGATGCCCGCAAAAAAGCCGCGCAACTGGCCAGCAGCGGCTACGACACCATCATCACCCACACGGCGGCCTACTCCACGCTGGGCTGGTTTGCCGACCCCCTGCCCGGCCCGGTGCTGAACTGGGACAGCGACCGGATCGTCGCCCTGGTCTTTCACGAACTGGCGCACCAGAAGCTTTACATCCGCGACGACACCGCGTTCAACGAGAGTTACGCGTCCGCAGTGGCAGTGCTGGGCCTGCAAGCCTGGCAGCAGACCGAGAGCACCGGTGCGCGTGCACGCATGACCACGCGGCGACGAATGCTGACGCTCCTGGAGCCCACGACCCGCGACCTGGAAACGCTGTACCAGCAGGACATGCCCCTCGCGGAAATGCGCCAGCGCAAAACCGCGATCATCGCGGACGCACAGGCGCGTTATGCCGAGGTAGCCGCGGAACTTCCCGGCTGGGAAGCATGGATCGACGGACTGAACAACGCGCGTCTGGCCAGCCTGCATGACTACACACGGGGAATCACCACATTCGAGTCGATTTTCACCGATTGCCAGCAGGACTGGGCCTGCTTCCATCGTGAAAGCCGCCGCCTGGGCGAGGACGCCACACGCCGAGCCCCCCTCTTCTCGGGCGTCGACAGCGCATCCTGATTTCCCGGTATCCCGACCCGTGCCGTCAGCGGCGTGCGCTCAATCCTGCCGGGGCGGGTCCTGCGGCTGCATGTCTTGTTGCTGGCCGTCTTGCTGCTGGCCACCCTGTTGCTGACTGCCCTGCTGCTGACTACCTTGTTGCTGACTGCCGGCGGACTGCGTCTGACGCGGCAGGCCCGATGGTTCCTGCAAGCCGGCAACGGCCGGCCGGGAGACCCGCCGCAGATCGACCCGCACCTTCAGGGTCGAACTGCCACCGCCTCCCGAAATGACCCCATTCATCGGCACCACATCGTCATAATCGCGACCCCAGGCCGTGACCAGATACTGGCCATCCGGGCGCTTGCCGTTGGTCGGGTCCAGATCCTGCCAGCCCAGTTCCGGCCCGCACCATAGCGACACCCA
>JBFHON010000159.1:0-6702 GCA_041593295.1 Oceanococcaceae bacterium
GCGGTCAAGGCCGTCAATGCCGCCCAGATTGCGCTGGTGAGCGACCCGGACTCTGCACGGGTCTCACTGGATGCCGTCATTCGCACCATGGACCAGACGGCGCGGGACATGAGCAGCCGCTACAAGGAAACCAGCCAGGCCGGTCTGGCGGTCAACATCCCGGTCGGACTTGCTGAATGCTGACCCCGGTTGTTGTACTGCGCACAATCTCGAATGATATTAGTTATAACTGATATTAAAAGGGGGCGTGTCCTGCATCGGTAGACCTATGCGGCATTGAAGGTCGAAGGCCCGATGGGAGCGCGGGCCCGCAATGTTGGCACCTACGTCGTACTGGTCTATGCCCTGACCGCAGTAACACTGGTGCTCCTGCGCGCGAATCGACCGGGAGCTGCGTTCATCAGCAGCGCGGGCGCGGTTTTCAGCGTGATCCTCACCGCCGGCTTTTCGCTGTTCCCGTTCCTGATGCCGTCAAAGACCGACCCTGCGAGCAGCCTGACCGTCTGGGATGCTTCCTCCAGCCAGATGACCCTGGAAATCATGCTGATCGCGACGGTGATCTTCATGCCGCTGATTCTGGCCTATACCGCCTGGGTCTTCCGTGTGCTGCGCGGCCGCATCACGCTGGAGCACATGCGCCAGCAACCTGACACCTACTGATTCACCAAGGAGAACACGCATGTGGTATTTCGCCTGGATGCTGGGCCTGGGGCTCGCCCTGTGCTTCGCCATCCTGAACGCCATGTGGTACGAAATCCGCCAGGAAGAGTGCGACTGCGACCCGGAATCCTGATCGCAGGCCGGCTCATGTCGCCGGCCTGCGTGCTGGAACCCCGGTGCTGAACACCTGCAGCAGGCGCGTGTGGAACTGGTACATCCCCAGTGCCAGCAGAATCATGGCCCCGCCGACCAGGGTTTCCGGCGGTACCGCCTCCCCGGCAACCATGGCGCCGAAAACCACCGCCAGAGGGGGCGTGATCAGCGGGATGAGCGCCGCCTGCGTAGCCGACATCTGACTGAGCACCCGGAAGTACAGCAGGAAGGCCACCACCGACCCGATCACCGCCAGGTACAGCACGGTGTAAACCCCGCTGCGGCTGACCGAATCGGGGATCTGACCGTCCAGCAACAGCCAGCTGAGCACGAACATGGGCAGGCTGAGTACCAATGAGCCCGAGGTGTGCTGCAAGGGATTCAGGCCTGCCGAGTGCCGTTTGACCAGCACCGTGCTCATGGCAAACAGCAATACGGCGCCCAGGGTCAGCAACAGGCCCGGCCACGCTTCAGGCTGCCACCGCAGCGTCCCGCGGAAAACCACAGCCAGTCCGCTCAGGGCAACAACCAGAGCAAGCACCCGGAATGGCGTCAGACTGCGCTCAGCCAGCAGCCAGCGTGCAGCGACACCGGACAACACCGGAGCCAGCCCGAAGATGACCGACACCAGACCAGAGGGTATGTACGCGACGGCAGCATAGGTCAGCGTCATGCCGCCAAAGGTGCCCAGGGTGGATGACGCATAGCTGTAGACCGCCGGGCGTGTCCACGGAATGCGGACACGGAGCAGCAGCGCCAGGCCCACGCAAAGAGCCGTCGCCAGCGCCATGCGTGCCAGCGCCGCCGACGGAAAGGCCAGACTTTCGGTGCTGATTTTTACGGCCAGCGGCGTCGTGCTCCAGATGAACACGACACCGTTGTACGCCAGTATGAGGGGCATTTTTCTCACTCCGGGCAAAAAAAAAGCCGCCGGTTCGTGCAGAACGGGCGGCTTCGCAAACTGTTTGAGACTAGGTCAACTGTTGACCCATGCACGCGACCGCACCACGCTTGTGACAGCGCGTCAGCAGCATCCAGACGGAAATGGCGAACAGACTCATGAGGCGCAGCTTAAGCCATTTGTACCGGCTTGTCTGCCGCCTGCCCGGGCTGTGAGGCGTAGGTGTACGCGTAGTAGACGATGGGAATCACCAGCAGCGTCAGCACCGTGGAGACAAGCAGGCCAAAGATCAGCGATACCGCCAAGCCACCGAAGATCGGGTCATCCAGGATGAAGAATCCACCCATCATGGCGGCAACCGCGGTCAGCGCGATGGGCCGTGCCCGCACCGCAGATGCCGACACCGTCGCGTCCTGCAGACTCATGCCCTGCCGGACCTGCAACTGGATGAAATCCACCAGCAGTATGGAATTGCGAACGATGATCCCGGCCAGCGCGATCATGCCGATCATCGAGGGCGCGCCGAATTGCCGTCCCAGCAGGGCGTGCCCCGGGAGGATCCCGATCATGGTCAGGGGGATCGGTGCCATGATGATCAGCGGCACCGCATAGGAGCGGAACTGTGCCACCACCAGCAGGTAGATCAGAATCAGGCCCACGGCGTAGGCAATGCCCATGTCGCGAAAGGTTTCAAATGTCACCTGCCACTCACCGTCCCATTTCAGGCTCCACGCAAAGGGGTTCTCGGGGGCACGGGTGTAGTACTGCTGAATATCGGTTTCCTCACCCAGCGTGTCGGCAACCGCCATCAGGCCGTACATCGGGCTGTCCGTCGCACCGGCCGCATCCGCGGTCACGTAAACCACCGGCTGCAGGTCCTTGTGATAGATGGTCTGGTCACGCGTGGTGCGAACCAGCCGCACAACCTCCGACAGCGGAACCAGTGCGCCCTGCGCCGAGCGGACCTTCAGCGTGTTCAGCACATCGACACGGGTCTGCTCACTTGCGGCCAGTTCGACCCGAACCGGAATCGGCGTACGGGCCTGTGGGTCGTGCAGCACGGTCATGTCCTCGCCGTTCAGTGCCGCATTCACCACACGGGCAATGGCCTGCTGGCTGACACCCCAGTACGCGGCACGGGGCTGATCCACCTGCACCAGCACCTTTTCCTGCGGCGCTTCGATGGTGGTGTCGAGATCCACGATGTCCGGCGTCCGGGCGAACGCGTCACGAACCTGCAGCGCAATCCGCTCCCGCCCCGCCGCATCCAGGCCATAGATTTCGGCAACCAGGGGTGCCAGAACAGGCGGTCCCGGCGGCACTTCGACGACTTTGACATTGGCGTCGTAGAGCGCGCCGATCTCGGCCAGAGGCGCGCGCAGGCTCATGGCAATCTCATGCGACTTGCGACTGCGCTCGTGCTTGTCCAGCAGGTTGACCTGGATGTCCGCCTCGTTGGCCGCGGAGCGCAGATAGTACTGACGGACCAGACCATTGAAGTTGATCGGTGCCGCCGTGCCCGCGTACATCTGATAGTGCGTCACCTCCGGCACCGTCTCGATATGATCCGCCAGGGCTTGCAGCACACGGTGGGTCTGCTCCAGCGGCGTGCCTTCCGGCATGTCGACGATGACCTGAAACTCGCTCTTGTTGTCGAAGGGAAGCATTTTCATGATCACGGACTGGGTGGCGACCAGCGCCATCGAACCGCCGATCAATGCCAGCAGGGTGAGCAACAGGCCAACGCGCGCCATGCGCCCTTCACACTCCCGCAGGAACGGGCGCATCACTGCGTCGAACAGCTTGTGCATGCCGGCTGCCTCGTCGTGGCTGCCGTGGCCAATTTCACGCCCCGCGAACATGCGCCGGAACAGCCACGGGGTAAACATGAAGGCCACCGCCAGCGAAATCAGCATGCCCGTGGAGGCATTGATCGGGATGGGCAGCATGTACGGCCCCATCAGTCCGGAGACAAATGCCATCGGCAGCAACGCCGCCACCACTGTGAAGGTAGCGAGTATGGTCGGCCCGCCGACTTCATCCACAGCCAGCGGGATGGCCTCCTCCAGTGTCCGCCCCCCGAGCTGCATGTGCCGGGCAATGTTTTCCACCACCACGATGGCGTCATCAACCAGAATGCCGATGGAGAAGATCAGCGCAAACAGCGAAACCCGGTTGAGGGTGAAGCCCCAGGCCCAGGACGCGAACAGGGTCATGGCCAGGGTGACCACCACGGCGGCCCCCACGACCACGGCTTCGCGTCGACCCAGCGCGAACAGCACCAGCACCACCACCGACAAGGTCGCGAAAACCAGCTTTTTGATCAGCGTGTTGGCCTTGTCCTGCGCGGTGGCCCCGTAATTCCGGGTCACTGTTCCCTGCACCCCGTCGGGAAAGCTGATGCCACGCAGGGCATCAAAACGGGCAATCACGGCCTCGGCCACGTCGACGGCGTTTTCGCCGGGTTTTTTGGACACCGCGATGGTCAGCGCCGGAAAACGCCCGGCAGCGCCCTGCCCGCCGGCAGCGGCGCCCAACCCATGCTGAACGTATTGGGCCGGCTGATCCGCAAGTAGCTGAATACGGGCGATGTCACGCAAAAGGATGGGCGCGCCGTCGCGAATCCCGACAACCAGGTCGGCAACCTCTTCCGGGCGCATCAGCAACGAACCGGCCTGCACCTGAAGCAGCCGGCCGTTTTCAGCGACTTCACCGGCGGCCATCGAGGTGTTGGCCTGGGTGAGTGCTGCGCTGATGTCGCTGAGGTCCAGGCCGTAACCGGCCAGCTTTTGCGGATCGAAGGCCACCTGCACCACGCGGTCCGGCCCGCCAATCACCTCGATGTCACGGGTACCCGGTACACGTTGCAGCTCCGCACGCAGGGTCTGCGCGACACGATCCAGGTCAAAGGCCGTGATCTGCGGATTCTCGCTCCAGAGAGTGCCGGCCACGATCGGGACATCATCAATCCCCTTCGGCTTGATCAGCGGGTCGCCCACACCGGCCGGAAATGGCGTGAGATCGCGATTCGAAAAGAAGGCGTTATACAGCCTGACGATGGCGTCGGTCCGCGGTTCACCGACCTTGAACTGAACCGTCAGCGCGGCCATGCCGGGCCGAGATGCCGAATAGATATGCTTGACCCCTTCGATCTCGGATACCACCTGCTCCGCCGGTATGGTCACCAGCGACTCGACCTCCTGCGCGCTGGCGCCTGGGAAGGGAATGAAGACGTTGGCGAAGGTCACATTGATCTGCGGCTCTTCCTCGCGCGGGGTCATCAGCACCGCAAACAGCCCCAGCAGCATGCCGCTCAATGCCAGCAGCGGGGTGATTTCCGTGGTCAGGAATGCCCGGGCGATCCGCCCGGATATTCCCATGCCCGTCGTGACCTGTTGCGGATTATTCATCGCTCGCACCTGTGCCGGCGATGAAGGTTTGCGCCTTGTAGGCAGCAGCTGCCGCAACCGGGTCAAGCACGACCGTTTCCCCCGCATCCAGCCCGGCGGCAACCATCACGCTGCCACCAGCGACATTCGGCCCTAACCGGACGTAACGAAGGCGCAGGCTGCCGTCGTCACCAAGCACATACAGCGCGGTCAGCTCTCCGCGACGAACCACCGCGGCTTCCGGAACCACCACGGCCTCGATATGCCCTTCGACAAAGACGACCTTGACCAGGGCACCCGGAAGGACCGTGGGCGAATCCTTTGGCAACTCCAGCCGCACGCGGAAGCTGTGCGTACCTGCGTCGGCCGCCATGGGGATGCGCAGTGCCTGCGGGATGATGGTGCTTCCGTCGTCGAGGATTACCTGCGCGGCCTGCTCGCGGCGAAGCGCTTCCATGTGCGATTGCGGGACCTGCACAACCACGCGCAGGTTGTCCAGCGATACACCGGTCATCAACGGGGTTCCGGGCCCGACCGACTCGCCCAGACGCACATGCCGCTCCAGCACGGTTCCGGCATACGGAGCCCGGACCACGGTGTACTTCAGGGCCTCGCGCGCACCGTTCAGGTTGGCACGCGCGGTCTGCACCTGAGCGCGCGCCGCGGCACGGTTGGCGACGACGCGGTCGTAGTCAGACTGCGAGATCAGCTTGCGACGGTAGACGTCCTCGGCACGGGTAAAGGCCTGCTCGGCCTCTTTCAGGCGCGCCGTGGCTTCGGCCAGCGCGCTCTGCGCCGCATCGACCCGGGCCCCCTGCTCGCTGCTGGTGATCCGCACGATTTCATCGCCGGCCTCGACCCGGTCACCGACATCAAAGGGCAACGCAATGATGCGGCCACTGGTCTGCGCAGACACCGTTGATTGACTGATGGCCTCCACCGTCCCGTCGAAGCCCGAGCTGCGCGGCACATCGCGCATTTCTGCCTGAATGGTAGTCAGCGCCGCAGGTACCGGTTTGCGGGCCACGGCAACGGATTCGGTCGGTTCGGTACAGGCGGGCAATGCGCCGAGCAGCAGCGCCCCTGCCAGAGAGAAAATCAAAAGTCGCATAAGGTGCATCCCTCGTCTTGCGTAAGCCCCGAAAATCCCACCGGCGCTGCGGACCGGGCTGTCCGGCCGTTCGCAACGCCATCGCCCGTCATGAAAAAGCCGAACCCTGCGGCACGCCGAGACGCTTGAGGACCAGGACCAGCGGACAGAAACCGGTAAAGGAGCTCTGCAGCTGGTTCAGCCCCACAAACGCGGTAAGCAACAGCCAGTAGCCACTGTGCCAGTGCGCCAGGGCCAGCGACAACAGGATCATGACCCCGGCAAAGCGGAAAACCCAGCGATCAATATTCATGGACATGGTGGAAACTCCGGATGGTGTTGGTAGTGAAGGCATGCGACGTTTGTCGCCTGTCTATGAATGCTTTGTACTTTAGTGTTTTCTAATATATAGTCTTTCCCGAGTATTTTTCAAGCCGGACCCGCAGGAGGCTCAGATGGCAAATATTGTGGTGGTTGGTGCAGGCGTTGGCGGCATGCCCATGGCCTAC
>JBFHON010000160.1:0-6594 GCA_041593295.1 Oceanococcaceae bacterium
GATGGTCTGTTCACAGAGGGCATCACGCTGCCCGGCAAGGGCGGCACAGGCCTGCGCTTCGGCTGCGGCCAATTGCTCGTTGCTGACGGGATCAGCGGGCATGGGTGCTCTCGAAGATCTTGTCGGCAGAAGCCTCGACGAAGCCCGGATAGAGCTGTCCGTCAGCCTGCGGATAGCGGAAGGCAAACTCGTAGAAACAGCCGGGGATCGTGAAACGCCCGTCCGTGAACTCCACCTCGACCCGGTCAGCCAGTGTCGATGACTGCTCGAGCATCACTTCCGGAGACCCCTTGATTTCCCCACCCGAGGTGTTCAATGCGAAGCCCGCTTCCTTCAACCGCGCATTCACGGCAGCGACCGAATCGAAACCGGGCAACTGGTTCACGCTGACGGTGAAGTGGTTGGCGCGAAAACCCAGGGCCGCCAGCCAGCCGGCGTATTCGCTCTCGGCCAGCAGTTGCTGGTAGGCGGCATGGCTGACATCCCAGTGCCGCCCGGAACCCAGGAAGGCCGCCTCGGCCGGAATCTCATCGGGCATCTGCGCCAGCAGACCCGCAACGGTGGCCTGCAGCTCCGGGGAGAACTCCTCCAGCAGCAGCTCGCTGATGAAGATTTTCGGCACGGTGGGGTCCGGGTGCTCGTAGTGAAAGGCCTTGAGCTTCTTGGCGGTGAATGCATATTCCCCGCCGCGCACATAGCCCATCTCGAGGATGCGCGGCTCCATGGCCGCGAGCCCCAGCCCGGGCGTGTTGAAGGTCCGCAGGGCGATGTGGTCGTTGACGATGGGCGCACCGCCTCCGAGGACGGCGTGAATCCGCCCCGCGGAGGGCGCAAAGTTCAGGTAGTCCTCCCACAGCAGGGAGAAGAAGGCGTCGGTCGCAGCGGTCATGGAGCGTTCCGTGGAGAAATGGAAAAGTAAGCGGCCGGGCTGCTACAGCAGCAACCCCGGATTCAGTGTCTCGGGCAGAACCGCCGCCGGCAGTTCGACCGAAGCCACCGGGTAGGCGCAGTAATCCGCGGCATACCAGGCGCTGGGCCGGTGGTTGCCGGAATCACCCACCCCGCCGAACGGCGCCGAGCCGCTGGCGCCGGTGGTCGGGCTGTTCCAGTTCACGATGCCGGCACGGATATGACTCCAGAAGTGGCGGTAGCGGGATTCATCGTCACCCAGAAAACCCGCGGACAAGCCGAAGCGGGTGGCATTGGCAATCGCGATTGCCTGATCCAGGTCGTCATAGCGGATGACCTTGAGCAGCGGTCCGAAATGCTCTTCATCCGGCACCTGCTCGTGCACCGCCGTGATGTCGACAATACCGGGGCTGACAAAGCCGCGATCCGGGCTGCGCTGCGTCATGGGCAGCAACACGTCGCCGCCCAGGCGCTGCAGTTCGGCCTGCGCATCCACCAGCATCGAAGCCGCAGCAGCCGACACCACCGGCCCCATGAAGGGCTGCGGCTCGGCATCCCAGGCACCAACCTGCAATCTGCCCGCGACATCGACCAGCCGTGCCAGCAGGGCATCCCCGGCTTCACCGGCCGGCAGCAACAGACGACGGGCGCAGGTGCAGCGCTGCCCGCTGGTGACAAATGCGGACTGAACCAGCACGTGCAGGGCCGCGTCCTCGTCGGCGACGGTGTCGACGATCAGCGGGTTGTTGCCACCCATCTCCAGCGCCAGCAATTTGCCGGTCTGCCCGGCAAACTGCCGATGCAGCAGGGCACCCGTCCGCGAACTGCCCGTGAACAGCAGGCCGTCCAGACCGGCATGACCGGTGATCGCCTTGCCGGTTTCCACCGCGCCCTGCACCAGGTTGAGGACACCGGCGGGCAGACCCGCCTGCTCCCACAGGCGCACCATGCGTTCGCCGACCGCCGGGGTCTGATCGCTGGGCTTGAATACCAGCGTGTTGCCGGCCAGCAGCGCCGGAACGATGTGCCCGTTGGGCAGGTGACCGGGGAAGTTGTAGGGCCCGAAAACGACCAGCACCCCGTGCGGACGATGTCGCAGCACCGCCTGCCCCGTCCCCATCTCGCTGGAGCGGGTACCGGCGCGCTCGTCCTGCGCACGGATGGACAGGCCGATCTTGCCGCGCATGGCGGCGACTTCGGTGCGGGCTTCCCACAGCGGCTTGCCCACTTCCTCGGCGATGGTCCGGGCCATGTCTTCGGCTGCGGACTCCAGCAGTTCCCCGAAGCGCAGCACGATCTCGCGGCGCTGCTCCAGGGGGGTCAGCGACCAGGCGGGGAAGGCTTCGCGCGCGGCATCCATGGCCGCACTGGCCTGCTCCGCGGTGGCCTGCTGGCCTTCCCACAGGGTCTTGCCATAGGCCGGGTCGACCGAGCGCAGCAGTGCGCCCTGTCCGGCCTGCCAGTGTCCGTTGATGAAATGGGTCATGGTTCTCCTGATTGGTGAGTCGCGGCGCGGATTTACACCGGGACGGCGCGTACCTGCTCGCCGGCCTCGACCTCGAGGGCATGCAGCACGGCAGGGTCGACGCTCAAGGTATCGGTATCGGCATTGATGACTGCCGGCGCGTAGGTCGCCCGGAAGGTCTTGACACGGGTGTTGGCGACCAGAATGACGGGGGCGTCATCGGGCACCCGCTCACTGGCGGCGATGGCGTAACGCGACGAATTGCGCACGCTGCGGATGTCATCGCGGTAGGCCTCGACACTGGGACCGGCATCAAAGGGGTCCACATAACCGCGGTATTTGAAGCCTTCCTTCTGCAGCAGGCGCCGGGCCGGCCGGGTCTGGTCGTGAACCTCGCCGATCACGGCCTGGGCCGCCTCGTCCAGCAGGCTGACGTAGACCGGATAGCTCGGCATCAGCTCGGCAACAAAGGACTTCTGCCCCAGCCCCACCCGGTAGACAGCATCCGCCAGGTCCATCGAGAAGAAATGCTTCTGCAGCCAGGTCCAGAACGGCGAGCGACCGTTTTCATCGGACACACCACGCAGTTCGGCAATGACCTTGTCGGAAAAGCGCAGCGGGTGCTCGGCCATGAATAGGAACCGGCAGCGTGAAAGCAGATGGCCGTTCTGCCGGGCCCGCGCGGAGGGTGTCAGGAACAGCGTGCACAGTTCGGCCGCACCGGTGTAGTCGTTGCACAGGGTGAGGACATCCACGGTGTTGTAGATGCCGAGCTCCCGCGAGCTGTGCACCACCTTCGACAGGTGATAGTGATAGAAGGCGTCGTCAAGACCGACGCGCGCCTCGATCCCGGTGGTGCCCACCACCTCACCGCTCTCGACATCTTCCATCACGAAGAGGTAACCGGCCGCCCCGCCATGGTCTTCCCGCAACCGAATCGCCTGCTGGGCATGCTCGATGCGCAGGCGCAGCTGGTCCTCGTTCTTGGGCAACGATGTGAAGCCGTGACCGGACTCGTGCGCAAAGCGCACGAGGTCGTCGAAATCACGCGGTTCGATGGGCCGTATCCGCATCATGCGGGCCTACCCCGCGACAAGCCGGGCGGCAGCCCGGGACAGCCGCTGCATGCCTTCGTCGATATCGGCAAGCGGGATGTTCAGCGCCGGCGTCATGCGCAGCACGTTCGGCCCGGCCACCAGCGCCATCACGCCTTCCTCGACACCGGCATTGAGCAGATCGCGGGCCTTGCCCGCATAGGCTTCTGCCATTTCCGCCCCGACCAGCAGGCCCTGACCACGGATGTCGGCAAAAATGCTGTACTGCGCGTTGATCTCATGCAGTTTTGCGTGCATCCGTTCGCTGCGCTCGCGGACCCCGGCCAGGAATTCCGGCGTGTTGACCAGCTCCAGCACCTTGCCGGCGACGGCGCAGGCCAGCGGGTTGCCGCCATAGGTGCTGCCGTGGGTACCGATCTTCAGGCTCTGGGCGATTGCCGTCGTCGTCAGCATGGCGCCGACCGGGAAACCACCACCCAGGGCCTTGGCCGTGGTCAGGATGTCCGGAGCGATGCCCAGCCCCATGTAGGCATACAGGTCGCCGGTACGACCAACACCGGACTGCACTTCGTCCAGAATCAGCAGCGCCTTGTGCTTGTCGCACAGCGCCCGCACCGCCTTGGCAAAGGCCTTGTCCGCCGGCACGACCCCGCCTTCGCCCTGCAGCGGTTCCATCATCACGGCGCAGGTCTTGTCCGAGATCAGCTCTTCCAGCTGCTCCAGGTTGTTGAACTCGACATGGTCGATGCCACCAGGCTTGGGGCCAAACCCGTCCGAGTAGGCCGGCTGACCACCGACGGTCACGGTAAAGAAGGTGCGCCCGTGAAAACCCTTGTGGAAGGCAATGATCTGGGTCTTTTCCGGACCGTGGTGGTCGAGCGCATGACGCCGGGCCAGCTTCAGCGCGGCCTCGTTGGCCTCCGCCCCGGAGTTGCAGAAGTACACCTTCTCCGCGAAGGTGGCATCAACCAGCTGCGCGGCCAGCTTCAGTGCCGGTTCGTTGGTGTACACATTGCTCAGGTGCCAGAGCTTTTTGCCCTGCTCGGTCAGGGTACGGACCAGCTCGGGGTGCGCATGACCGAGTGCATTGACAGCAATGCCGCCGGCGAAGTCGATGTACTCGCGACCTTGCTGATCCCACAGGCGTGAGCCCTCGCCATGCACCGGAATGACGGCAGATGGGCTGTAGTTCGGGACCATGACCTCGTCGAACAAGGCGCGATCAAGCTTGGGCATTGGAGACTCTCCGTTAGTCAATGCAGGTTGCAAAGGGGGCGATTATGCGCCGGTGTAGTGTAGAAGCGATGGCCCGTCGTTTTGTAGTGTCATTTCTGACGTTTTTGTAGAATGACCAGGCATTTCAACGATATTTTTCGTTATTTTGACAAACTCACTGGATGACCGCCTGTTGCAGCACCTCCGCGCGAACGCACGCCTGAGCACGTCCGAGCTGGCGCGCCGGCTCGAGGTCTCGCGCTCCACCGTCCAGAGCCGGCTGCAGAAGCTGGAGGAAAACGACGTCATCCACTCCTATACGGTGGTGCTGGGTGACAAGTACCGCCGCGGGCTGATGCGGGCACACGTGCTGGTCGCCATCGAGCAGCGCCTGACCGGCCGGTTGAACCGTCAGCTGGAAGCCATCCCGCAGATTGTCAGCCTGCATGCCATCAGCGGCGAGTTTGATGTCATCGTCGAGGTCGAGGCCGAAGGCCCACAGGCGCTCAACCAGATCCTGGACCGGATCAGCGCCCTGGAGGGGATTCGTCGTACCCAGACCTCCGTCATCCTCGAAACCCGCTTCCAGCGTTAGCGACAACGGCGCTCAACCGCGGTCACTGACCGGCCGGCGAGTCACCTTCACCGAAATACACCCGGAATATCGAACCGCGCCCGGGGTGCGATTCCACCTGGATATCACCACCGTGCAATTCAACGATCTTGCGCGCCAGCGCCAGCCCCACACCGGAACCTTCTCCGTACTCGTCACCGTGGTGCGCCCGGCGGAAAATCTGGAAGATGCGTGCCTGCTGGTTCGCAGGAATACCGATCCCGTTGTCGGTGACGGTGTAGTAGACCTTGCCGTCGCGGGTTTCAAAGTCCACATGGACTCGCGGCGGGGTGCTGCGGTTGTACTTGATGCCGTTGACGATCAGGTTCTGAAATACCTCGCTGACACGCACCCGGTCAGCGACCAGCAGCGGCATACCCTGCGCGCAGATGAGTTCGACACCGCGCTCATCCAGCAGCGCCTGCAACCGCACCCGCAGTTTGTCGACCAGCTGCTCCACATCCACCGGCTCACGCTGGATGGCGCCATTTTCCAGACGGGAAACCCGGAACAGGTCGTCCAGCATGGTGCTCATGCCTTCGGCCTTCTGGTGAATCTGGTCCAGCAGGTCGCGGGCCTGCTCCGCAGGGAGCTCATCGGATGAGTCCTTGAGCAGCGCCGTGAAGGATCGGATGCCCCGCAGGGGCTCCTTCAGGTCGTGGCTCACGATCGAGGTGAAGTCCTGCAGGGCCTCATTCGCCTGAGCCAGCTCCGCATTGCGCTGGCCGATGAGCTGCGCCTGTTTCTCGACCCGTGCCAGCAGGTCCACCAGGGTGTGCTGATAATCGGCCAAAGCCAGGAACACGATCAGCGGCAGCAAGGTCGCACCGATGATCAGCACCGCCCAGGTCCGCGCCTGACGGATGTACTGGTTGGCATCAAAACCCAACTCGATGGTGCCGCTGATGAACAGATACCCGGAACCCGCCAGCACCAGCGCAACCAGCACCAGACTGACGATGGCCGCGCGCAGCGACACCAGCACGCTGATCAGCAGCGCACTGACCGACATCCACCACACGCCCGCTCCCAGCGGGCCCAGGCTGATGATCCCGCCAATGCCCACCAGCCAGAAGACCGCCACCAGCACCCCGACCAGGGCGTTGTAGCTGAAGCGCGGCAGTTGCCAGCAGACCACGGCGATGGCCACCGTCAGCACCACATGGACGGTGTAGGCCGGCAGCCAGCCGGTCATGGCCAACCGTGACAGCGACAAGGGCGTGCCGATTAGCGCAACAACGAGTACCCCCCACCAGATCCGCTCGACCATGGGGCGTCGCAGCTCGGTCAGAGCCGTTGGCAGAGGGGGCTGCATGGAAAAGCTCACGGTAAATTCA
>JBFHON010000161.1:0-6592 GCA_041593295.1 Oceanococcaceae bacterium
CATCAGGATGATGTTGGAGGCATCGTAGAGCGAGCCTTCGTTGACCAACCCCGCCTCGAGAAACAGTTCCTCGACCTTCTGGTGCCCGTCTTCGGTCAGGAAGATCTGCTTGTTCTTCTCCTCGATGGAGAAGTCCCCGGGGCCATCTTCCTCTTCCTGTACGGTGAGTTTCGGCACGATGGTGTTCATGCGCCGGTACAGCTCGGGGTTATCGTCGGTCGGCCCGGAGATGATCAGCGGCGTCCGCGCCTCGTCGATCAGAATCGAGTCAACCTCGTCGATCACGGCGTAGGCATGACCGCGCTGCACCTTGTCTTCTGCGCGAAAAGCCATGTTGTCGCGCAGGTAATCGAAACCGAATTCGTTGTTGGTGCCGTAGGTGATATCGCAGGCATACGCCGCGCGCTTCTCCTCGGTGCTCTGGCCATGCACGACCACACCGGTGGTCATGCCGAGGAAGCCGTAGAGCTTGCCCATCCAGCCCGCGTCACGACGAGCCAGGTAGTCGTTGACGGTCACCCCGTGCACGCCACGGCCGGTCAGCGCATTCAGGTACACCGGCAGCGTGGCAACCAGGGTCTTGCCTTCGCCGGTACGCATCTCGGCAATCCGGCCCTGGTGCAGAACCGCACCACCGATGAGCTGCACATCGAAGTGACGCATGCCCAGCACCCGCTTGCCTGCCTCACGGACCACGGCGAATGCCTCGGGCATCAGGCTATCCAGGGTCTCGCCCTTGTCCAGACGCTCGCGAAACTCCGCCGTCTTGTTGGCGAGCGCGGCATCGTCCAGCGCCGAGAGAGATTCTTCGTAGGCCGCCGCCTTGCGAACGACGTCGTCGAGCTTTGCAAGCACGCGTTTATTGCGACTACCGAATATGCGTGCGAGGATCTGGGCCATAATTAATAAATAAAAAACGGGGCGATGGCCCCGTTGTGATGAACAACCTGACTATTGTAGCGAGGCGCAGAAGTATGCGCCGGCTATGAGACCGGGTTCAGGCGCCACGGTTCACCGCGAGCGCGCAACAAATTGCGCCGGATCAACCCGCTTGCCATCCATGATGACTTCGAAATGCAGGTGCGGTCCGGTCGCCCGGCCCGAGTGGCCGACATGCGCAATCACCTGACTGCGCTCCACCCGGTCGCCTACGCGCACCAGGTTCCGCTTGTTGTGCGCGTAGCGGGTGACATATCCGTTGCCGTGGTTGATTTCCACGCAGTTGCCATAGCCGGATCGCTTGCCGGCGAAAGCCACGATTCCGGAGGCCACAGCCATGACGTCTGACCCTTCCGTTGCCGCAAAATCGACACCGTAGTGTCCGGTGCGACGACCGGTAAAGGGATCGTTACGACTACCAAAAGTCGACGAAATCCAGCCCTTGCCAACCGGCCACCCCGAGGGTGCGCTCTGCTGCTGCAGCTGCGATACCACAAGCATGTGCTCGAGAATATCCAGCTCGCGTCGGCGCAACTCCAGTTGTTGCGCGATGTTGTCAAACGGCAACTCGGCAGCATCGCTACCCGCAATACGGAGATCCGGCCCACCCAGTGGCGGTTCCACGGCGAAGTCAAAGGTCTCGGGCGCGAGCATCGCCATATCTGCAAGTGTTGAACCCAGCGCGTTCAGGCGATCCAGCCCGGCCTGCAATCGACCCAGCTCACGGGCCATGTCCAGGCTTTGTCCGGACACCTCGGCGCGGGCACGATCCAGCTTTTCCTGCTCGCTTTGCAACTGACTGCGTACTTCCGCAATCTGTTCCAGGCTGGTGTCGACGACCGTCACGGCAGGTGCTGCGGTGACGCGCCCCAGAGCGAAGGCTGCAAACACCAGGCCAAAGGCCATGGCCGGCCAGACGAAGTATCGTTCCCCGATGTCGCGAAGTACCATCCTTGGATTCCTCAATTGATCAGGCTCAACACATGAGTAGTGCCCGCGGGCTCTTTGACGCGCTTGGCAATGCACTCGATCCCGTATGGGACCGCGTCTCGCTGCATCGGCGCATCGGCGAAAGTTTGAATAAGGTTCTCCCCCATGCCTTGAGCCGTCACGTCAAAGTTGGCTGTGTCGACAATTCGACGCTCATCCTTTTCTGCGACACCCCTGCATGGGCTTCAGACATAAGGTATCGCGAAAAACAAATTCTTGACATCGTAAATTCTTGCGAGCCGCTAGGCCTCACGCGTTGCCGTGTCATGGTAAGAGCAGAGTTGTTCCAGCCGGGCTAAGCCACATGCAAAAGGCGCGCCACTATGCAGCAGCCTCTGCCCGAGCCGCCGGACTGGCAGAAGGTTTTGGTGCCGTCGTCCAGTCGTAGCAGTCCGGGTTATTCAATACGGCCCTTGCCAACTGGTTGTTCAAGGCATGGCCGGCCTTGAAGCCTGTGTACTGGGCGCGCAGCGGAGCACCCAGCAGCGCCAGATCGCCAACCGCATCCAGCACCTTGTGACGCACGAACTCGTCGCCATAGCGCAGACCTTCGTCATTCAGGACGCGGTAATCATCCAGAACGATCGCGTTGTCCAGGCTGCCGCCCAGCGCCATGTCATGCTGCCGCAGGTATTCGATATCGCGCAGAAAACCGAAGGTGCGGGCACGACTCAGTTCACGAATGTACGTTTCCGGGGTGATATCCACCGTCACGCATTGCCCCGCCTCGATGGCCGGGTGTTCAAAATCAATGGAAAAGCTCAATCGAAACCCGTCGTAGGGTTCGATACGCGCCCATTTGTCACCATCCTGCACCTGCACCGGTTGTCGCAACCGCAGGTAACGGCGCGGCGCATCCTGCTCGCGCAACCCCGTCGACTGGATGAGAAACACGAAGGGCCCTGCACTGCCATCGACAATCGGCACTTCCGCAGCCGACAGCCGGATCACGACATTGTCCAGGCCCAGGCCGGTAATCGCGGAGAGCACGTGCTCCACGGTGGCAACGCGGTGATCATCACAGGTCAGAGCCGTGCACAGCGTGGTCTCGGTGACCAGATCCGCGCGCGCGGGCACCCGGTGCCATTCACCGTCGCTACCGGGTCGCTCGAACACCACGCCCGTATCCACGGCAGCCGGGAGCAGGTCCATGCGCACCGGATTCCCGGAGTGCAGACCGATGCCCGTCAGGTGAACCGAGTCACGCAGTGTGGTTTGAAATTGATTCATGGTCATGTGGTTACCCATTCAAGGAATGCGCCGCCCGCAACGGACGGCGCAAGCCTCCTGATTGCCATACTAGCGGCAATCAGTTTTTTGTGCAACGCAACATTTCTATCCTCAGGATAGTTTTTTAGTTCGCCTGACGACGCAGGAACGCCGGAACATCCATGTACTCGTAGGTGTCATCTTCGAGTTTGGGTGCTGCATTTCCCATGGGCGCCACGGCCGGAGCGGCGGCCGACGGACGCCCCGGAGCCACCGGGTTGCGCTCGATTGCCGGTGTTTGCAGGCCCTTGTAGGCCGCATTTCCACCACCGGCGATCGGCGAAACCTTGCTGGACTCAGGCTGCATCTGCTTCTTGAACACGCTGTCCAGACCGGTCGCCACCACGGTCACCCGCAGCTCTTCACCCACCGAATCATCATCCACGGTACCCACGATGACCTCGGCAGTCTCGGAAGCCGATTCGGAGATCTTCTCCATCACCGTCGTGTATTCGTCAATCGTCAGCTCCTTGCCGGTAATGTTCACCAGCAGGCCTTCGGCACCCTGAATGTTCAGCTCTTCCAGCAGCGGGCAGGCCAGCGCACTGGTTGCCGCTTCGGTCGCCCGGTCTTCGCCCTTGCCGCGACCAATACCGATCATGGCCATGCCCTGCACACCCATGACCTTCTTCACGTCGGCAAAGTCGACGTTGACGATGCCTTCGCAGTTGATGATCTCGGCGATACCCTGGACGGCATTGTGCAGCACGTCGTTGGATGCGCGGAATGCTTCCCGCATCGACACACCCTTGCCCAGAACCGGCAGCAGGCGCTCGTTGGGGATGACGATCAGCGAATGCACGTGCTTGTTCAGTTCTTCGATGCCGTGCTTGGCCACGGCCATCCGCTTGGCACGCTCGAACTGGAACGGCTTGGTGACCACGGCCACCGTCAGAATGCCCATCTCACGAGCAATTTCGGCAACGACCGGCGCCGCACCCGTACCTGTGCCACCGCCCATGCCGGCAGTAATGAACAGCATGTCGGTGCCGTCAATCAGTTCGACAATACGGTCGCGGTCTTCCAGCGCGGCCTGTCGGCCCACGTTCGGGTCGGCGCCAGCGCCCAGACCCCGGGTGATCTGCTGACCAATCGGCAGCAGCACGTCGGCACCGCAGCGGCGCAGATGCTGGGCATCGGTGTTGGCGCAGATGAATTCGACACCCTTGATGCCGGCCTCGACCATTTGATTGACGGTATTGCTACCGCCCCCTCCGACCCCGATCACCTTGATGACCGCGTCGCGCGTCGGCGCTTCCATTACTTCGAAAATCTCGTCAGTGCTCATGTCTCAGCTCCTTGCGGATAGATTTGTTGCGTGCTTAAAAGTTGCGTTGAAACCAGCTCTTGAAACGGTCCCATCCGGTGGCAAAGCTGGTACCACTACCGGAGGCCGGGCCGACGACGCTCGCCTGCTTGCCGAAGCGAAGCAGGCCGACCGCCGTAGCATATGCGGGGTTCTTGGTCACCTCCTCGTGACCACTGGTGTTGAGCGGCAACCCGACCCGGGCTGGACGCTCGAAAATCTCTTCTGCCAGCAGGCAGATACCGGGCATATTTGCAGTACCACCTGTAATCACCACACCCCCGGCAGGCAGGGGGTGATCGAAGCCGCCTTCGCGCACTTTGCGCAAAGCCAGGCGGAATATTTCGTCGATGCGGGCTCTGACAACCTCGGTCAGCATGTGCCGGCTGACCATGCGTGACGGCCGGTCACCGACATCGCGCACCTGCACGTTGTCTTCGCCCTCGATCAGCTCGGGCACCGCACAGGCGTGTTCGACCTTGATGGCCTCGGCACCGGAAAACGGGGCCCGCATCGCAACGGCGATATCGTTGGTGATGTGGTCGCCGCCGAGCGGAATTACGGCGCTATGGCGCAGCGAGCCCTGCTGAAAGACCGCGATGTCGGTGGTGCCACCCCCGATGTCCAGCAGCACCACGCCCAGTTCCCGCTCGTCCTCGTTCAGCACGGCATGCGCGGCCGCCAGCGACTGCAGGATGATGCGGTTCGCGGTAAGCCCGCAATGCGTGATGCATTTCTGCAGGTTCTGGGTTGCGCTCTTGCTCGCCGTGACCATGTGCACGCGGGCTTCGAGACGGACGCCGGACATGCCGATTGGCTCGGCAATCCCGTCCTGATCATCCAGGATGTACTCCTGCGGCAACACGTGCAGCACCTGCTGGTCGGCGCCGATGGCCACCGCCGAAGCCGACCCGATGACGCGCTCGACGTCCTTGGCCGTGACTTCGCCGTGCGCCTTCGTCACCGGGACAATGCCCTGCGAATTCTGGCTATTGAGGTGGCTACCGGTGATGCTCGCAAATACCGATTGCACGGTGCAGCTGGCCATTTCGTTGGCCTCCTGCACTGCACCCTGAATGCTCTTGGTGGTGGCATCAATGTTCACCACCACGCCTTTTTTGATGCCGCGTGACGGCGCCTCGCCGTGCCCGACGATGTGCACATGCCCGTCAGGGCCCACCTCACCGACCAGGACCGTGACCTTCGAGGTGCCGAGGTCCAGACCGACACCCAGTCCCGCATCCGGACGTCGGCTCATGACTGCTGCTCCATGTTCCCTTCTTCGTTCCAGCGCACCGCATAGGCATGGCGGTAGCGCAAATCAATGGTTTCCACCTGTTGCAGGCGTGGCTGCAGTTCCGGCAGGGCGTGAGCGGTGAGGCGCTCCAGGGCATCCCGCCAGTCCGGGCGCCCCAGTTCCACACGCATCGCATGGCCTTCCCACGCCAGCTGCAGGCTCAGCTGATTACCGGCGCGCAGTTCCAGACCACGCACCGCGCAAGCCGCACAGGCCTCTTTCACCAGCTGCAGCACTTCGGCAATGTCCTTGGCGCGGTGTTGCGTGCCACGGACTACCGGCAGCGGTTCGCTGGCCGTGGTGGCAATCACCGTGCCGGCATCGGTCAGCACACCGCCGTTTTCGATTGCTGCCAGGGGGCGATGCTCCCGCACCCGCAAGGCCAGGCGGTCAGGCCACAGAAACTCGGCCTGTGCCTGGGCCACCCAGGGCAGGGCCTGCAGGTCGGCCTGGATCTCGTCGGCACTGGCAGCAAAGAAGCCCTTTTCCAGCACCGGCCGTAACTGCGCGGCAATCGCACCGTTAGCGGTGCGCTGCAGGTCGCCATACAGCTCCAGACGCAGTGGCTGCGCACCCAGACGCGCCAAACCGCCGAACAGGATGGCGAGCACCACCAGGATGCTGACGCCCCCCCAGGGGAATTCCGCGGCCTGTGCGCCGTGTTCGTGATCAGCCGGTGACATCACGCGGCGACCTCCAGCGTCTGCTCCAGGATGGCGACCACCAGATCCGCGAAGTCCATCCCGGCAGCCCTGGCTGCCATGGGCACCAGGCTGTGGGAGGTCATGCCC
>JBFHON010000162.1:0-6573 GCA_041593295.1 Oceanococcaceae bacterium
GAAATGCCGGGCCTGATGCAGACCCGTGAAGAGTTCGCGGCCAGCCAGCCGCTGAAGGGCGCCCGGATCGCCGGTTCGCTGCACATGACGATCCAGACAGCCGTGCTGATCGAGACGCTGAAGGCCCTGGGGGCCGATGTGCGCTGGGCCTCCTGCAACATCTACTCGACGCAGGACCACGCTGCGGCCGCCATTGCCGCCAGCGGCACCCCGGTTTTCGCCTACAAGGGCGAAACCCTGGACGAATACTGGGCCTACACCCACAAGATCCTGGAATGGCACGACGGCGGCGTCCCGAACATGATCCTGGATGACGGCGGCGATGCCACCGGTCTGGTCCTGCTCGGTGCCCGTGCCGCAGAAGACGAGTCGGTGCTGGATAACCCCGGAAGTGAAGAAGAAGTCGCCCTTTTCAAGTCCATTCGCGCCAAGCTTGCCGAAGATCGCAACTTTTACGCCCGTTGTCGCCACGCCATCAAGGGCGTGACCGAAGAAACCACGACCGGCGTGAACCGTCTGTACCAGATGCACAAGGAAGGCCGTCTGCCCTTCCCGGCCATCAACGTGAATGACTCCGTGACCAAGTCCAAGTTCGACAACCTGTATGGTTGCCGCGAATCCCTGGTCGACGGCATCAAGCGGGCCACCGACGTGATGGTCGCCGGCAAGATCGCGGTTGTCGCCGGTTACGGCGATGTGGGCAAGGGTTCGGCACAGGCCCTGCGCGCCCTGTCTGCCCAGGTCTGGGTTACCGAAGTCGACCCGATCTGCGCTTTGCAGGCCGCGATGGAAGGCTACCGCGTCGTCACGATGGAAGAGGCCGCGCCGCATGCCGACATCTTCGTGACCAGCACCGGGAACTACCAGGTCATCACCATGGACCACATGCGGGCGATGAAGGACGAAGCCATCGTCTGCAACATCGGTCACTTCGACAACGAGATCGATGTCGCCGGTCTGGAAAAAGAATGCGAGTGGGACAACATCAAGCCGCAGGTTGACCACGTGATCTTCCCCGACGGCAAGAAAATCATCCTGCTGGCCAAGGGCCGGCTGGTAAACCTGGGCTGCGCCACCGGCCACCCCAGCTTCGTGATGAGTTCCAGTTTCACCAACCAGACGCTGGCCCAGATCGAACTGTTCACCAAGACCGATGACTACCCGCCGGGTGTCTATGTGCTGCCCAAGCACCTGGACGAAAAGGTGGCCCGACTGCATCTTGCGCGAATTGGTGCTCATCTGACGGAACTTCGCAAGGATCAGGCCGACTACATCGGTGTTCCTGTCGAAGGACCGTACAAACCCGAGCATTACCGCTACTGATCGGACCATGCCCTGTGGCAGCCGGCGCGATCATCGCGCCGGCCCACACCGCCCTGAGACTGGACTATGAGTCAACAATTCAGCTTCGAATTTTTCCCACCCCGCGGTGCCGATGCCTGGCCGGCTTTTGAATCGACGGTCGGTGAACTGGCCAAGCTGGACCCGGCCTATGTATCGGTGACCTTCGGGGCCGGGGGCTCGATGCAGGGCGGCACGCCCGAGGCCGTGAAGACGATCCGCACGAAATGGGGCCTGCAAACGGCGCCGCACATTTCCTGTGTGAACACCTCACCGGACAGCATCCGGGAGTTGTTGACGGTGTACCGCGACGCCGGGGTCAACCGGCTGGTGGTGCTGCGTGGCGATTTGCCGTCCGGGTCCGGTCTGCCTTCCGGCGAGTTCCGCTACGCTGCGGACCTGGTGCGGTTCATCCGTGCGGAAACCGGCGATGAATTCCACATCGAAGTGGCGGCCTACCCGGAAATGCACCCGCAGGCCCGGACACCGGACCGCGATCTCGACTGCTTCGTGGCCAAGGTCAACGAAGGCGCCAATGCGGCGATCACGCAGTATTTCTTCAGCGCGGAAGCCTTTTTCGACTTCCGCGAACGGGTGCGCCAGCGTGGCTGCGAGGTGCCCATTGTTCCCGGCATCATGCCGATCACCAACCATCGTCAGCTGGTGCGCTTTTCCAGCATCTGCGGGGCGGAAATCCCGCGCTGGATCAAGCTGCGGCTGGAGCAGTATGACGATGACCTGCCGTCCATCCGGGCCTTTGGCGAAGAAGTCATCACCCGTCTGTGCGAGTTGCTCCTCGAGGGCGGCGTGCCGGGGCTGCACTTTTACACGCTGAACAAGGTGGAGCCCACGCAGGTGCTGTGGCGCAACCTCGGTCTGGGCAAACCCGCGGTGGATGCCTCGGCGCTGTAGGTCCCCGCGAGCCGGGCCCGGCCCGGTGTGGCATCGCATGTCAATGCGCGGCATGTCAGGGCAATACGGCCAAGCCCCGGTCTGAAACACTCCCGCTATCGCAGGGCCAGTCCTGGCCGCAAACGAACCCGGGAGATATCCGTGCAAACATTCCAGACCCTCATCATTGGCAGCGGCTTTGGTGGCCAGTGCGCCGCGATGAAGCTGAAGAAAATGGGCCTCGACGACTTCGTCATCCTCGAGCGGCGTGATTTCATGGGCGGCACCTGGTGCCAGAACACCTACCCGGGGGCCGCGGTGGACGTGCAGTCGCCGCTGTATTCCATTGCTGCCGAACCCTACAAGTGGACGCAGATGTTCGCCGAGCAGGACGAACTGCAGGAATACACCAACTTTGTCATCGACAAAAACGACCTGCGTTCGCGGACCCACACCCGGACCAATGTCGAAGGCGTCCGCTGGGACGAGGCGCGCCAGGAGTGGCAGGTGCAAACCAGTCGGGGTGAATATCGCGCCCAGTTCGTGATCAATGCCTCCGGGCCCCTGAGCACGCCGATGATCCCGAACTTCCCCGGCCGGGAAAGTTTCGGCGGTACGTCCTTTCACACCAACAGCTGGGACTGGGACTACGACTACAAGGGCAAGCGGGTCGCCATCATCGGCAGCGGTGCCAGTGCGGCCCAGGTGATCCCGGCGATGGTGGACGATGTGGCCGAAATGCATGTGTTCCAGCGCACCCCGCACTGGGTGCTGCCGCGTCCGGACCGCAGGTTCAGCCGCGTCGAACGCGCCATGCTGGGTATCAAGCCCCTGCACAAGGCCCTGCGCACCGCGATCTACTGGGGGCTGGAGACCCGCGTCATCGGCTTCAAGTATTCGCAGAAGATGCTCAACATCCTGGCCCAGCAGAAGGCCGAAAAATTCATCAAGCAGGCCATCCGTGACCCGGAGCTGCAGGCGGCGCTGAAGCCCGATTACACCATCGGCTGCAAGCGGATCATCCTGTCCAGCACCCTGTACCCGGCGCTGGACCGGGACCATGTCCAGGTGCACACCAAGGATGACGGCATCGGTGAGATTAACGCGGCCGGTATCCGCACCACCCAGGGTGAACAGGTCGATGTGGACCTGATCGTGTACGCCACCGGCTATTGCGCCACCGATGGCGTGATTTCCTACCCGGTGGAAGGGCGCGAGGGGCGGACCATCGCCGAGCAGTGGGCGGAATTCCCGCGGGCCTACCTCGGCACCACGCTGCCCGGTTTTCCCAACCTGTTCATCATGACCGGCCCGAATACCGGCATTGGCCATACCTCGGCAATTTTCATCATCGAGTCGCAGATGGAATATGTGGCCCGGAGCATTGCGCGGGTGATCAAGAGCGGCAAGCGGACCATTGAAGTCACCGCAAAGGCCGAACAGGACTACACCGACATGATCCATTCCGAAATGGAAAAGACGGTGTGGAAGGCCGGTGGCTGCACCAGCTGGTACCAGAGCAAGAGCGGCCATGTCATCGCCATGTTCCCCGGGTTTTCCTTCACCTACCGCCACATGGCCCGCTCCTTCAAGCCGCAGGATCACCTGTTGCAGGGTGCGGCCGCGAAAGACGGCGCGGAGCCCCGGGCCCGCATGACCGAAAAGGCAGCCTGACACGATGCAGGACTTTCGCAACAAGATCGTCGTGGTGACCGGAGCGGGCTCGGGCATGGGCCGCGCCTACGCGGTGGAGTTCGCCAGGCTGGGCGCCGTGCTGGCCCTGAATGACCACAACGCGGAATCCCTGGAAGAGACCGTGCAGATCCTCGACAGGATGGGAGCCGTCCGGGTGTACCGGGAGGCCTTTGATGTCGCCTCCCGGGATGCCGTCTACGCCTTCGCTGCCAACGTCAAGGCCGAGCTGGGCGATGCGCATGTGGTCATCAACAATGCGGGCATCGAAGGCGCGACCAAGCCGGTCTGGGCAACCGACGAGGCCGACTACGAACGGGTGATGGGGGTCAACTTCTATGGTGTGCTGTACGGCACCCGCGCCTTCCTGCCGCAGTTGCAGGCCAACGGCGAGGGCGCCATCGTCAATGTCTCCAGCATTTTCGGCCTGATTGGCACCCCGAACTCATCGGACTACTGCGCCAGCAAGTTTGCCGTTCGCGGTTTCACCGAAGCGCTGATGGTTGAACTGCAGGACAGCCCCGTGGAGGCCTATCTGGTCCACCCCGGCGGCATCGCCACCAACATTGGTGACGGCAAGGCCGAGGCCGCGGAGTTCCGGGCCCGTTACCTCACCACTCCGCCGGAAGACATTGTCCGCCATGTCATTGCCTCCATTCGCAAAAAGCGCATCAAGATCGTCTACGGCCGGGATTCCTTCAAAACCTGGCTGGGCAGCAACTTTGTGCCGCTCAAGCTGTTGAACCGGATCATCTGGCGGGAAATGAAGGGCGTGACCGACCTCAGCGCGTACCCGAAAAACTGACCGCCAAATTCCTGGGGTTCAGGGAGTAGCTGCTGTAACCCGGTGGCTTCTACCTCCCCTCCGTACAATGCGGAGGCGTGAACCTGAAACCGCTTGCCCTCCAGTTGTTCCTGCGCCGGATGCGCTGGGTGCTGCTGTGGCTGGTGGTCGCCCCGGGGGTGCCCTTTGTGCTGATTTCGGCGGCCATCATCGGTTTTGCAAACTGGCCGGGTGACCCCGGCCTGCAGGAGCCAGCGCCGTTGGAGCCCGGGGTCGGCCAACTGACACTGGTGACCCACGGCAAGGGAGACGGCGCGCAGGGCTGGGTCGCGGAAATGGTGGACCTGCTGCGCCAGCGCAGCGAGCCGGGTGAAGGGGTGCGAGGAATCGACTGGTCACGCGGCGCCAAGACCCTGTTTCGCTGTTCACGCAATGCCGAGGTGGCCGGGCGTCGGCTGGCGGCCTGGGTGGGCGAACAGGGGCCGCAATTGACGGAAGTAAACCTGGTCGCTCACAGCGCCGGGGCCTTTCTGGCCTATGGTTTCTGCCGGCAGCTCAAGGCGCAATATCCCGATATCCGTGTTCAGGTCACGTACCTGGACCCGGCCGGTGTCTACCGGGGCTTGTGGTGGGATTATGGCTACCGCCATTTCGGGCGCTGTGCGGACAGCAGCACCACGATCTACCACGTTGGTGACGGGGCTCCGGGCAGCGAGGCGCCGCCACAGCATGGTGCAGCCATCGACATCACGGCGCTGCGCCCGGCGGATGATCCTGACGGGCACCTGTGGCCGGTGCGCTACTACATGGAGCGCCTGCGGGCACAGCCTGCGCCCTGAGAGTGTCCGGCCTGCTGGAGCGCCGGGTCGGCGTTCTCAGGGGAGGGTGTCGAGCACTTCGCGGGCTTCGGCCTGCTGGTGTTCGTTGCCGCGCATGATCACCATCTTCAGCAGCGAACGCGCACGGTCGATTTCACCCATGTCGGCGTAGCCCCGGGCCAGGTCCAGCGCGCTGTCGATGTCGTCGCCCGCATTGATGCCATCGTCGAAGGACTCGAAATCCGGGTCGCTGCCGTCGGTCGCCGCTGGCGCCCCGTCCGGCTTGCTGGCGGGTGTGGCCGGGGCGGCGATATCGGCGACGGGCATGACCAGCGTGGGGTCTTCGCTGCTGACATCCGCTGCCGCTTCCGCAGGGCCTTCGGCAGCCATGGGGCTGTCAGCCGCCGGGGCGGTTGCCGGCTCGCTGGCTCCCAGCGGCGGTTCGGCAATGGGTTCACCCCGCGCCAGCTCGGCCAGTTCGGCGCGTTTGCGCAAGGCGGCTTCCTGTTCGACGGCAGCCTGTGCTTCGCGTTCCTGCTTGCGTCGGCGGTTGCCGACCACGATGGCCATGACGAAACCGGCCAGAGCAATCAGCGGCAGGATCAGTTGCCCGATGCTCAAGCCCGAACTGCTGTCCGCAGACTCGGTTTCGGCCGGGCTGGCCGGTAGTGCGGCCGGGGCGCTGTCAGCGGCAACAGCGGGTGCCGGGCGAGTCGCCTGCAGCGCCGGTTCCGTGGCGGCCGGCGGCACGGTTGGCTCGGCGGAGGGTTCCGGTTCCAGCGCCACGGTGGGCAGCGGGGCATTGACCGGGGGTTCGGCTTCCAGCGCCACCGTCGGCAATGGGGCCAGCGGCTCGGCATCGAGTGGCGATGTGGGGGTGGGCTTGGCCCGCGGCGTGGCTGCTGCCCGTGGCTGTGGCGTGGTTGCAGGGCGGGTTTCGCCGGAAGCATCGGCAGCGGTCGCTGATTCCCCGGCCAGCGCCGCGTCGCGGATGTTGATACGCGCCTGGCGGATGCTGACGGCGGTCATTTCCGCAGCCGGCGGGAC
>JBFHON010000163.1:0-6495 GCA_041593295.1 Oceanococcaceae bacterium
GAACTGCGAGCATGAACTGATCGAATCCGTGCTCGAGGATGTGGCGCGCCTGGTGATTCGTGATTTCGGCGTGACGCGCCTGCGCCTGAGCGTGGACAAGGTGGGGGCACTGCGCGGAGCGCAGGGTGTGGGTCTGAAAATTGAACGCACGCAGGCGGACTATGCCTAGGGTGCTGCTCAGTCTGGGTTCCAACGTCGATGCCGAGCGCCATGTGCGGCAGGCCACCGCGCAATTGCAGGGGCTGTCAGCCCTTGCAGAGGTGCGTTCTTCAGCCCTGTATCGCTCGCCGGCGGTGGGGTTTGATGGTCCCGACTTTGTGAACAGCGCGGTGTCCGGTGTCTGGAGCGGCGAGCGGGAAGCCCTGCAGGCGGCGTTAAGGGCGATCGAGGATGCCGCGGCGCGTGATCGCAGCGCTCCGCGCTTTGCCAGCCGAACCCTGGACATCGACCTGGTGCTGTTTGGTGACCTGGTGCATGCCGGCGGGTCGGGCATTCCCCGTGACGAGCTGCTGCGCGAAGCCTTTGTCCTGCGGCCCAGCGCCGAACTGGAACCGGCGTGGGTGCATCCGCAGACCGGCCTGACGCTGGCCACCCACTGGCAGCAATGGCAGCTCAGCCAAAAAGACCCCCTGCAGCCGCTGGCGGCATAGCCGCGGCCGGTTACAGGCTGCGCCCCCCGTCGACGGCGAGCACCTGCCCGGTGATGTACGGGGCCCGGATCAGGAACAGCACCGCATCGGCGATATCCGCCGGTGAACCCAGCCGCCCCAGCGGAATGGTCGCCAGATGAGCGGCCTTCTGCGCGGCATCCGGCTCGGGTTCGGCCCACAGGATGGACCCCGGTGATACCGCGTTGACGCGGATGTCCGGCGCCAGTTCCGCGGCCAGGCTGCGGGTCAGGTTCATCAGGGCGCATTTCGCCGCGGCATAGGGGGCAAACCGGGCGATGCCGCCCGGCACCATCGCATCCGTCAGGTTGATGATCACGCCTTGCCCGGTCTGCTGGCTGAACGCCTGGCTGAGCCACAGCGGCGCATCGAGGTTGGTGCGGCGCAGGTCTTCCCACTGCTCCGGCTGCACCGTGTCCAGCGGGGTGGGGTAGAAGGTGGAGGCGTTGTTGATCAGCACGGACGCGCCTTCCGGGTGGTAGGCCCGGGCCGACGCGAAGATCAGGCGGGCGGCGTCAGTTTGCGTCAGGTCCGCCGTCACCACGCGGCAACTGTCGGTCCGCCGGGCGTTGAACTGCTCCGCCAGCGCAGCGGCTGCCGCTGCCGAGCGGTAGCAATGCAGGAGCAGGTCAAAACCAGCCGCATGCAGGGTGTGGGCAATGGTCGCGCCGATGCGCTTGCTGGCGCCGGTGATGACAGCCAGCGGAGAGGCGGTTTGCGGTGTTGCCGCGTGGGGGTCGGCCATGGGTGCGGGGTGCCTGTGTCGGTGGGGAGAATCTCAGGCCGCAGACAGGGCCTCGCGGATGGCGGCGGCCCGGGCCCGGCGGATGCGCTCCGGAATCTGTGCAGGCTTTGCCGCCTCGCGGGCAATGTCTCCGGGGTTGACCGATCGTGCAGCGGCCAGCGCGCGGCGGTAGATGCCGGCCTGCGGGTAGTCCGAGTCCGCGTAGCCGGTGCGCCCACGGGCGTCGGCGGTACAGGCGGCCAGAAAGCCCTCCAGGCGATCCTCGCGGCGGAAGGCGTCCAGTGCTTCAAGCACCTTGAGCAGGGTTTCCGGGCGCAGTTCGGCAGCGCGGTGGGCGTGCAGGTGCCACTCACAGACCTTCAGGGCCAGGTCGCGGCAATCCCTGGGAACGCGCAGCCGTTCACAGAACGCGGCCACCAGCGGGATGCCGGCCTGCTCGTGTCCGCGGTGGCTGGGCAGGATGTGGGCCGGGGTGATGCCCTTGCCGAAGTCATGGCACAACACCGCGAAGCGAACCGGCAACGGGTCCTGCGCGCGGGCCGTGGCCTCCATGCACAGCAGGTTGTGGATGCCGGTGTCGATTTCGGGGTGGTATTTGGCGGTTTGCGGCACGCCGAACTGGCGGTCGAGTTCCGGCAGGATGACCTTCAGGCCGCCGACGTCGCGCAGCAAGGCGAAGAAATTCTGCGGGTGCGTGCACATGAGTGCGCGTGACAGTTCTTTCCATACCCGCTCCGGCGCCAGTTCCTCAAGCATGCCCTCGGCCACCATCGAGCGCAGCAGTTCACGCGTGTCGGCGTGCAGCGTGAAGCCCCAGGCGCCCAGCTGGGCCGCAAAGCGGGCGACCCGCAGGATGCGCAAGGGGTCTTCGGCAAACGCGTCCGAGACATGTCGCAGCGTGCGGGAGCTGAGATCCTGGGCGCCGCCGTAGGGGTCGATCAGCTGGCCGTCCGCATCCCGTGCCATGGCATTGATCGTCAGGTCGCGCCGGATGAGGTCCTCTTCCAGCGTGACCTCGGGGTCGGCGTCGACCACGAAACCCCGGTGGCCGCGGCCGCTGCGTCGCTCGGTCCGGGCCAGGGCGAATTCTTCGCCGCTGTTCGGTTGCAGGAAGACCGGGAAGTCGCGGCCGACGGCCTTGAAACCGGCCGCTTCCATCGCGCTTTGCGTGCTGCCGACAATCATCCAGTCGCGATCGCTGGCCACGGTGTTGCCGAGCAGTTCGTCGCGGACCGCGCCGCCAACCAGGTAGCAGCGTCCCGGCGGTGCGGGGTCGGCCGGCCGGTATTTACTCAGTGGGTTCACTTTCGGGCAGCAGGACGATGCCCGGCGTCGGGCAGGCGAGAATGGCCTCGCGCACGGCCTTGACGGCGCGCATGCGCGGGTAGCTGCGACGCCAGGCCAGCGCAATCCGGCGTTTGGGGACCGGGTCCTTGAACGGGCGCACCAGCAGGCCGCTGGAGGTCTGCGACTGCAGGTCCACCGAACTGGCCGGCAGGACGGTCACGCCCAGGCCGCTGGCCACCATGTGCCGGATGGTTTCCAGGCTGCTTCCCTGCAAGGGGTTGGCAAACTCGGACTGGGTACCGGCATTGGGCACCGCGGCGAGGACCTGGTCGCGGAAGCAATGACCGGGCCCGAGCATCAGCAGGCGTTCCTCGGCCAGTTCGCTGGGGTCGATGCTGCTGTCGTCGGCCAGCGTGTGCTGGGGCGACATCGCGACCACAAACTCTTCCTCGTACAGTGACCAGACGCGCACCCCGGGCGGGGCGAAAGGCATGGCGATGACGATGACGTCGAGCTCACCCTGGCGCAGCCGTTCGGAGAGGGCGTCGGTGAAGTTTTCCTCGATCACCAGCGGCATCTTCGGCGCGATTTTCGACAGGCCGGGGACCAGGTTGGGGAGCAGGTACGGCGCGACGGTGTAGATCGCGCCCAGCCGCAACGGCCCGCTCAGTTCGTCCACGGCGCCGGCGGCAATTTCCTCCAGCAGTGCCGACTCGGCCAGCACGCGCCGGGCCTGGTCGAGGATCTGCCGGCCGACCGGTGTGACCTCGGCGCGTCCGCGGTGGCGCTCGAAGAGGGTGACTCCAAGGCGGTCTTCCAGCTTGCGAATCGCAATGGACAGCGTGGGCTGGCTGACGAAGCAGCGCGATGCTGCCTGGCCGAAGTGCCGGGTTTCGTCGAGCGCAACGGCGTAACGCAACTCGGTCAGGGTCATTTGTGGCATTCCTGGTCAGTTCCCAGCCAGTCGCGTGCGGGTAAGAAATCGGTGTAGAGGGCGGCTTCGGGCGTGCCGGGCTCGGGTGCCCAGTTGTACTGCCAGCGTACCAGTGGAGGCATCGACATCAGGATGGACTCGGTGCGCCCGCCACTTTGCAGGCCGAACAGGGTGCCGCGGTCATGGACCAGGTTGAATTCCACGTAACGGCCGCGCCGGTACAGCTGGAAGGCCCGCTCACGTTCGCCAAAGGCGGTATCCCGCCGTGCCGTGACGATGCGGGCGTAGCTGCTGGCGTACTCCTGCGCGCAGCGCTGGATCAGCGCCAGCCCGTTGGCAAACCCGCCCTCGTTGTAGTCGTCGAAAAAGATGCCGCCGATGCCCCGCGCTTCCTGCCGGTGCGGCAGGTAAAAGTAGCGGTCGCACTCGGCCTTGAATTCGGGGTAGTGCGCCCCGGCGGCACGTTGTGCGGCCGCGTGCCAGGCCCGGCAGTCATCCGCATTGCCATAGTAGGGGGTGAGATCGAAACCGCCACCAAACCACCAGATATCGCCGGCTTCGAAATAGCGCACGTTGAAGTGCGACGTGGGCACATAGGGGTTGTTCGGGTGAATCACCACCGATACCCCCATGGCGCAGAACGGCCGGCCGGCCAGTTCCGGTTTGCGGGCGGTGGCTGCTGGCGGCAGGGCGTCGCCATGGACCGAGGAGAAATTGACCCCGGCCTGCTCGAAGGTGGTGCCACCGCTCAGCACGCGGCTTTCACCGCCGCCGCCGGTGTCCCGTTCCCAGCGGTCGGCCATGAATTGCTGGCCACCCGCTTCCACGGATTCCACCTGGGAGCAGATCAGGTCCTGAATTGCATGCAGGGCGGTTTCGGTGTGCTGGCGCGGTGTCATGGTCGTATCCATTGGCCGGAAACGGTATCAAAGATGCGGCTCGGCCGGGACTGTCCGCCCAGCGGGGCGGAAAGGACGGCGTCGACCCGCGGGCCCCACTGGCGGAGCACGGCCCAGCGGCCGGCCGGTGTGGGGCGTCCGCTGCGGTTGGCGCTGGTGGATGTGACCGCCCCGCCGGAAAGGGCGCACAGGGCCTGTGCCGGCCCGTGCCGGGTGACCCGGATGGCCAGCGTGCGGTGTGCGCCCCGCAGCAGCGCCGGGCACTGCCGCCGCGCAGGGACCAGCCAGGTGGTGGCGCGGTCCGACGTGGTCTTCGGAAGTTCCAGCCGGCATATGTCCACCCAGCGGCGCGCAGCAGCGCGATCCGCCAGCAGCAGGATCAGCCCCTTGCTTGCACGGCGGCCCTTGAGCCGGAGCAGGTGGCGAATGGCCTGCATGTTGCGCGGGTCACAGCCCAGCCCCCACACGCCTTCGGTGGGGTACAAAACAACGCCACCACGGCGAACGGCGGTGGCGGCATGCAGGCTGCGGAAGCGCCAGGGGTGGTCAGGCTTCAGAGGAGAACTACTCCTGCAGGCGCGCATTCTTTTCCATGATGGCTTCGGCATAGTCGGCACGCCCGGCAATCGGACAAGGACACCCCGAACTCACGCAGCACGCTCAGCGTGCTCTGCATGACGGGCAGATCGGAGTCCGGGCCCACCAGAATTGCGACAAAGGGTTGGTTCATGGCAATTACCGAAAACGGGTGTCAGAGGGGAGGTCAGCTTGCAGTTTTCTTGGTCGCAGTTTTCTTCTTTGCCGGGGCCTTTTTGGCCGTTGTCGTCTTCTTGGCCGTTGTGGCCTTTTTCTTTGCCGGTTTCTTCGCCGGGGCCTTGGCCTTGCGGCCGCGTCCCTTGCGTGCAGGCGCCTTTTCCAGCAGCGTGACCGCATCTTCCCGGCTCAGGGTTTCCGCTTCGACATCCTTGGGGACACGGGCGTTCTTTTCGCCGTCCGTCACATACGGACCCCAGCGTCCGTGCAGGACCCGAATGGCGCCGTCGTCAAAGTCCTTGATGAACTTCTTGGCGTCGGCTTCGATCTTTTCCGCGATCACGACGCGGGCGCGATCTTCTTCGATGGTGTACGGGTCGTCTTCCTTGAGGCTGACAAAGACGTCCTTCTTGGCTTCCGGGTCCCGGTAGCGCAGGTAGGGGCCGAAGCGGCCAATGTTGGCGCTGATCTTGCGCCCGTCTTCCAGCGTGCCCACTTCGCGCGGCAGGTTGAAGAGCACCATGGCCTCATCGTAGGTGATGGTGTCCATGTGCTGGCCGGGGCGCAGGCTGGCGAATTTCGGTTTGTCTTCGTCGTCCTTGCTGCCGATCTGCACGAAGGGGCCGTACTGGCCGAGACGCACGGACACCGGCTTCCCGGTTTCCGGGTCGGTGCCCAGTTCGCGCCCACCCGGGCGGGGTACATCGGCCTTTTCCTCGACGGTTTTCGAGAACGGGCCCCAGAACTGCTCCAGCAGCGGGATCCATTCCTTTTCGCCCCGGGATACGGCGTCCAGCTGGTCTTCCAGCTCGGCGGTGTATTCGTAGGCGACATAGCTGGGGAAGTGCTCGCCGAGGAAGCGGGCAACGACACGACCGCGGTCAGTCGGAATGAAACGCTTGCCGTCCATCTCCACGTATTCGCGGTTTTGCAGCGTGTTGATGATGCTGGCGTAGGTCGACGGCCGACCGATGTCGTATTCCTCCAGCGTCTTCACCAGGCTGGCCTCGGTGTAGCGCGGGGGTGGCTCGGTGAAATGCTGATCGGCAATGACTTCGTTCAGCGTGACGGTGTCGCCTTCGGTGAGTACCGGCAGGCGCTTGTCGGCATCGTCGTCTTCGCCTTCGTCATCGCGGCCTTCCATGTCGACCGCCATGAAGCCGGGGCTGACCATCGTGGAACCTGTGGCGCGGAACACCCCGGCGTCGC
>JBFHON010000164.1:0-6449 GCA_041593295.1 Oceanococcaceae bacterium
CTGCTGCGTCGCGATTCCATCCATGGCCCCTTCAACGGCTCGATCACCATCGACCACGAAAACAACGCCATCATTGCCAACGGCAACTTTGTCCGCGTCATCTACGCGAACTCCCCGGACAGCATCGACTACACCGCATATGGCATCAACAATGCCCTGGTGGTCGACAATACCGGCATCTGGAGCGACGAAGAAGGCCTCGGCCAGCACCTCAAGAGCAAGGGTGTTTCCCGCGTTCTGCTGACCGCGCCGGCCAAGGGCAAGACGATCAAGAACATCGTCTACGGCATCAATCACGATGACCTGCAACCCGAGGAGCAGATCGCCTGCGCCGCGTCCTGCACGACCAACGCGATCGTCCCGGTACTCAAGGTCATCGAGGACGAATACGGGATCGACAATGGTCACCTGGAAACGGTGCACTCGTACACCAACGACCAGAACCTGATCGACAACTACCACAAGGCGGACCGTCGTGGCCGCAGCGCCCCGCTGAACATGGTGATCACCTCCACCGGTGCCGCCAAGGCCGTGGCCAAGGTGCTCCCGCAGTTGTCGGGCAAGCTGACCGGCAACGCGATCCGGGTACCCACCCCGAACGTATCGCTGGCCGTGATGAACCTGTACCTGAAGCGGGAAACCACCAAGGAAGAGCTCAACGCCATGCTCAGCAAGCTGGCGACCAATTCGCCGCTGCAGGATCAGATCGGTTTCACCACCTCCACCGAACTGGTCTCATCCGACATCGTCGGCGATACCCATGCCGGCGTGGTGGATGCCGCCGCCTCCATTGTCGAAGGGCGCCGCTGCGTGCTGTACGTGTGGTACGACAACGAAGCCGGCTACAGCAACCAGGTCTATCGCCTGATGCAGAAGATGGTGGGCCTGCAGTTCGTCAACCTGCCCGCACGTGTGAGCTGAAGCGCGCACGACGGTTACGAAAAGGCCGGCATGCAGCCGGCCTTTTTTATGCGCGCCACAGGACGTGGCGCACCCGTTTTCGCTCCGGCGCGATCAGTTGGTGATGAGGATACGCACCCCGGCCAGACTGATACTCGCCCGCTCCACCGCAGCGGCCACCTGCTCCACCACCTGCTCCATGTGGGTGATTTCAACCGCACGCACGCTGGGGTTGACGCTCTTCAGGTAGCGCAGCCGGTCCAGTTCAGGCTGCAGTTCTGCGTCCATTTTCTGCCGCGCCGCAGCCTTCAACTCGTCCAGACGGGGCGCGACATGGTCGCAGGCGGCATTCAGCATCGACTCCAGAACGTCCTTCTGCGCATCCAGCACCGGTTTTACCCGGCTGAGCGGCACGCCATGCGCCTGCCCCCGCACCGCATCGAAGGGCAGTTCTGCCTCCCGGAACTTGAGCTTGTGATCGATGACCACGCGATACAGCTGCGGCGGCAGGTAGCGCCCCAGCTGCAGGGATTTCGGCGTGACGACGCTGACCTGGAACAGGCACTCCAGCATCAGTGTTCCCGGCGCCACCGCACTGCCCTGAATCACACCCAGGGCCGTATTCCCCCGGTGGCCGCCGAGCACACGGTCGAAGGACTCGGTGATCAGCGGATGCTCCCAGCTCAGGAAGGTGTAATCCTCTTTGGCCAGCGCCATGTCGCGGTCGGTCGTGACCCGCGTTCCTTCGGTGCTGATGTCCTTGAACCCTTCCTCGTACCCACTCGCCGGCCGCAACACCAGACTGTTGTCGTCGCGCGGTTCGACTTCGATACCGAAGCTGTCGCACATGCGCTCCAGGTAACCGGCCAGCGCCGGGTCCTGGTTGGACGCCAGCAGCTGTTCCTGCAACTTCTGCGCGACATCCTGCCGGCATGAACTCAGCTCCAGCAGGTGATCACGGCCCTGCTCCAGGTCATGCTTGATGTCTGCATGCCGCTCCCGGGTTGCCGCCACCAGCGCGTCGATATCGGTACCGTCTTTGCGCGAGAGACCCGCATCCAGCTCATCGGCGAAGATGGCACGCAGCTGGCTACCCGCATGGCTGAAGTGCGTGAACGCCTCCAGCCCCTGGTCGTACCAGCGGTAAAGCAATTCCTGCGGGGAGTTTTTCAGGTACGGCAGGTGAATGTGAACCGTGTCGCGCTGGCCGATGCGGTCAAGGCGGCCAATACGCTGCTCCAGCAGGTCGGGCTGATCCGGCAGGTCCAGCAGGATCAGGTGCTGCACGAACTGGAAGTTCCGGCCCTCGCTGCCAATCTCCGAGCAGATCAACGCCTGGGCGCCGTCATCGGCCGCAAACCAGGCCGCAGCCCGGTCGCGGGCCAGCAGCCCCAGCCCTTCATGAAAGGCCGCACTGCGAATGCCTTTCTGGAAGTGCAGGTAGTGCTCCAGTGCGGTGGCGGTCTGCTGGTGCGCACAGATCACCAGCGCCTTGTTCTTGGTCTCGCGCAACCAGTTCAGCAACCACTCCACCCGCGGGTCCCGGGTCACCCAGTCTTCGTCAGCCGAAACCTCCGGGTGCAGGTCCCAATGGGCATAGGGGTTGTCCAGCGCATGCGCGTGCAGCTTGCGTTCGGCGAAACCTTTGACATGCGCACGGGTATTGCGGAACAGCACGCGTCCCGTGCCGTGGCGATCGAGCTGCTGCTGAACCTCGTCCTCGCGACCCTCCGCCAGCAGGGCATCAACCGTGCCCGCCGCTTCCACGAAATGCTTCTGCTCTTCGGTGAACTGTTCCAGACTTTCAAAGCGATCCGGATCGAGCAGACGCAAGCGGGCAAAGTGGCTGGCATAGCCTAGCTGTTCGGGCGTGGCGGTAAGCAGCATCAAACCGGGGATCGAGCGGGCCAGCGATTCCACCACGCGGTACTCCTCGCTGACCGCCCCCGGATCCTCGGACCAGCGAAGATGGTGCGCTTCGTCTACCACCATCAGGTCCCAGTCCAGCGCATGGATCTGCTCGACACGCGCGGGATTGTCGAGCAGAAAATCCAGGCTGCACAACACCAGCTGCGCAGAGCTGAAAGGGTTGTCGCCGGTGGAGGATTCGGCTTCGGCACAGCGTTCTTCATCGAAGATTGCCGCATCCAGGTTGAAGCGCCGAAGCAGCTCCAGCACCCACTGGCTGATCAGGGCCTGTGGCACGACAATCAGCACACGGCGGGCGCGCTCGGTCAGCATCTGGTGATGCAGGATCAGTCCGGCTTCAATGGTTTTCCCGAGCCCGACTTCATCCGCCAGCAGAACCCGTGGCGCGTAGCGGTGCGCCACCGTGTGGGCGATGTACAGCTGATGCGGAATGGCCGAAATGCGCGCCCCCAGCAGCCCGCGCAGCGGGCTTTGCTCCAGGCGAGCCCGGTTCAGCAAGGCGTCATGCCGCAGCTCAAACCAGGAATTCCGGTCGAACTGGTTGGTGAACAGGCGATCCCGCGGCGCATTCACCTGCAGGTCATGCGCAAGGCGGGTTTCCGGAAGCTCGGCACGTTTGCCGGTATCGGTGCGCACACCCACGTAGATCACCAGCCCGCCCTGGTCGACAACCTCTTCAATCGTGAGATTCCAGCCATCCGCGCTGCGGGCCTCGTCACCTTCGGTCAACAACAGACGGCTGAGCGGCGCACCGGAAACCGCATAGGCGCGGACTTCATCAGCGGCAGGGAACAGCACCTGAACCAGACGCTCTTCCGCATCGATGACCAGACCCAGGCCCAGATCGGGCTCGGCATTGGAGACCCAGCGCTGGCCGGTGGCAAATTCGTGGAAACTCACTGAGTTGTTTATTTCGCTGCAAACTGTGGGGGCGCGGATTCTACCCCTGATGAGCTTCTCGGGCAGCCTCGCTGTGCATCTCCTGGCGCCGCGGCGCCCCGCAAGCTCTGCCGGCAGGTCCCACAAAAAACCCCGACCACCATGTGGTGGCCGGGGCTTGTACACAATGCTGCCTGTCAGGCCGCCAGCGGAAGCGGGGCCTGCGCCCCGTCAGCGCCATCCGTGCCCGTGCCCGGACGACCGGGTTTGCTGCCCACCTTGCCCGGGAGCGACAGACGGATAATGCGTTTCCACGCCGAGCCGATCTGCCGGAAGAAGGGCGCACTGTGGTACGGCAATCCGTGCTTTTCGCAAACAGCCTGCACCTGCGGCGAGATTTCGGCGTAGCGATAAGCCGGCAGGTCCGGGAACAGGTGATGCTCGATCTGGAAGGACAGATTGCCGCTCATCACATGCATCAGGCGGCCACCGCTGAAGTTCACCGAGCCCAGCAGCTGGCGCACGTACCACTGCCCCCGGGTTTCGTTTTTGACCACCCCGGGTTCGAATTGCTCGGCATCTTCGGGAAAGTGCCCGTTGAAGATGACGGCACAGGCCCAGACGTTGCGGCTGAGGTTGGCCAGCAGGTTGCCCGCAAAGACCAGCGGAGCAAAGGGCCCGGCCAGCAGCGGGAACAGCACATAGTCCTTGGCCAGCTGCTTGCGCATTTTCTTCCAGATGGGCTTGAACTCCGTCGCCAGCTGCTCACGCGTCTTGGTCTTGTAGACCAGATAGTCCTCCAGCTTCAGGTTCTGCACAGCGACAAAGTGCTGGAAGAACAGATGCAGGATCACCGCCAGCGGCGCATTGAACAGAAACCTCGGCTCCCAGGGCTGGTCCTCGGAAACTCGCAGCAGCCCGTACCCCAGGTCATGGTCATAACCATTCACATTGGTATAGGTGTGGTGCCAGTAGTTGTGGGTATCTTTCCAGTTGACCGCCGTATCCGCCGTGTCCCAGTCGAAAGATCGCGAATTGAGGTGCGGGTCGTTCATCCAGTCGTACTGGCCATGCATGACGTTATGGCCAATTTCCATGTTGTCCAGAATCTTGGATGCAGACAGCGCGACCACGGCCAGCGGCCAGGTCGGCGGAACCATCATCATCACGCGGCCGGCGATCTCCAGACGGCGCTGGCGCTTGACCAGACGGCGGATGTAACGGGCGTCGCGCTCACCGCGACTGCTCAAAACCTGGTTGCGGATCGCATCCATCTCGCGACCGATCTCGTCAAATTGTTCAGGACTCAGGCTGTTGAAAATGCTCACAGGCACTCCTCGAAATATAGAAATGATGGGCGGGACTCGGGGGCGACCTAGAGGTCGACGACCACCGTGCCAACGGGAACACTCACGCAGAGCTGGATGTCTTCTTCGCCGGTCCCGCTGAGCTGGCCATTGCGGATATCGCGTACCTGTCCGGAAGCCTTGCGGCAGGTGCAGGCGAAGCAGATTCCCATGCGACAACCCGACGCCGGAGAGAGGCCCGCGGCCTCCGCCTGCGTCAGCAGGGTGTCGCCGTTGTTCTCGCTGAGCCGCTCGCTGCGCGCGAAACGCACCTCGCCTTCCGCCTTGCCCGTGTCGACCGGTGCTGCAACCGCTGCAGTGAAGTGTTCCTGGTGCAGCTGCGCAGCAATGCCCGCCTGTGCATAAGCGGCCTCCACGCGTTCCATCAGCCCGGGCGGGCCACAGAGGAAGGTTTCGGCGTCGGCAAAGTCCGGAACGGCCTGGGCGAGTTGCGCAGCACTGAACAGGCCTTCCAGTTCCCCACCCTGGCCGCGATCCGCGAAACAGCGCAGCACCGTCAGGTTGGTCAGCTGACGCTCCAGCAGGGCCAGCTCGTCCGCGTACAGCAATGACTGCGCATTGGCGCAGTAGTGCAGAAAGGTGATCTGCCCGGCATACCCCTCGTCACACAAGGTACGCAGCATCGACAGCACCGGTGTCATACCGCTCCCGCCACTGATCAGCACGATGCGCGCCGGGCGCGACGCTGGCAATGCAAAGCCCCCTTCAGCCGGGGACAACTGAAGAATGGTGCCGGGCTGCGCCTGGTCCCTCAGGTAGCGGGACACCACGCTGGTGTCATTGACCTTGCAGGTCAGCTCAATCACCCCCGCATCGTGCGCGGAGTTCGCCGGTGAAAAACAGCGTGTATGTGACACGCCGTTCACCTCCACCGTCAGACGGAGATACTGCCCGGCCTGATGCCCCTGCCAGTTGGCGTTGGGTTGCGCGGTGATGGTGACCGTATCAGGGGTCTGGCTCCGCACCTGGGTCACCCGGGCGCGCACCTGGTTAGCCGCCCACAGCGGATTGATCGCTTGCAGGTAGGCATCCACACCGTGCGGATAGGTCAGCCCCTCAAGCAGGCGGGAGTTCAGGATACGTTGCGTCCGGCGCGTCGGTAACGGCTGCTGCAGATGTGTCATGTCGCTGATCTTTGTGAACAATTGTGCACATCTTGCTGCAGGTGTGTTTTTTTGTCAACACCTGTTCACTAATACCGGGCGAAATTCAATTTTCTCCTTTTATTTCTGAGCGTTACGCGACAAACACACAGAGACATAAACAGACCGCATGCTAACAACCACACACAGAACAGCGCAGCACCTGCATCCGCGCAGGCATACAACCGGCCTGCTGCCGGCCGTGCTGAAGACGTAATGCGCCCGCGACGAC
>JBFHON010000165.1:0-6436 GCA_041593295.1 Oceanococcaceae bacterium
CAGGCTTCAGGCCGGTATTGCGCAAGGGCAAATGCAGCCGGAACACACAGCCTAGCGCCGCTGCCGGCGGCAGATATTGACCCGGCATCGGCCGCCATTGACCGTACTGACGCGGCTCCCGCTGCGCTGGAATGCGGCTCGCTCATGCGCGTCGCTGGTGCACCAAGGGTCATTCTGGTGCGCCCGTTCAGTCGGTTCACCAGGCCCTGCTGCTCCAGAAATGACTGCGCGGCCTGCCGCAACGCGCGCGCCCCGCAAGCTTTCAGGGATGTCGCCGCCGGTTTCCCGGGCTTGGCACCGGCCTTGCTACCTGAACGACAGGCCGTCATGAGAACGACGCGCCCACAGCCGCCTGGGGTCGCGGCCGCCAGAGCCGTCCCGGAGAACACTCAGGAGTACCCGTCATGCCCGATCTTTCGCCTGCGCATCCTCACGGCCATCGCACCAACCCGCACGCTGTCACCAGGCTCCCGTTGCTCGCCCTGCTGGGCGTTCTGCTTGCCGGCTGCCAGTCCTCGGTCACCCCCGACAGCGTCACCACCCGGAGCACCGTCGCCAGCGTCCCCGCGATCGAGGACGGCACGGTCCACATGGCGCTCCCTGTGCCCGTCTTTCTGCTGGGCTATGACAACGATCTCGCCGATGCACTGAAAAGCCAGCTCGCCCCCCTGACACAGAGCACTGCCAGCGGTCTGGAGCTGGACGTCCGTTTCGAAGTCCACAGCCCCGATGCGGTCTGGCAGGCCAGGTTCGACGCCTTCCTGGCCACCGCCAGACATGACGGCCATGCCGACCTGACCGGTTTCGACGGCCCCATCCTCGATGGCAACGCCATCGAGGACTATCTGGATGCGAACCTGGCGGAGATCGCTGCGGTTCCGGATGGCCTCAATCGGCTCGTTATCCTGAACCCGCACCTGCAAGGCCATGCTTATCACTACGCCAGCAACGTGGGCTGGCGTGAGCCGGTGCGGACCTTCGGGGAGCGCACACCCCTGCTGATCTGGGACCCGCAGGCCGAAGCCGACCCCTGGGTGGGCAGCTCCCAATCGCATCACGCGCCCATGGACGTCGCTACCGCCGACGGGCTTGCCGACTGGGTACGCCGCGCCGTAGCCATCCGTGCGCTGCACGGTCAGGTACGCGCACCGGCAACCGAGGCCTGTCATGCCGTGACGGTCGTGCTGGCGGTGCGGGATACGGCACTCACGCCGACCATCCTCGGCTTGCAGTCCTGGGAGGAAGTGCTGGATGTTCAACGGCTGGAAAACGGCTTCGAAGCGCTGGTAAACGACGAGGTCCATGTGGATCTGGTCGTGCGGCACCTGCCCATGGATGACCCGGTCCTGGAACTTGTCACCCGGGAAAACAACGCGCGGGTCGCGACCGCCACCTATCTCGACCTGAATTTTTCCGCGTTTCACGTGCCGCATGAGGAATGCGCCGAGTACCTCAGCCTGGTGGTGTTTGGCGACCTGCTCGATCAGCGGACCAGCAGCAACGGCAACGCCCAGACATCCCTGATCAACGGCCGCAGAATCAGCACCAGCCTGGTCGCGGAGAACGTGCGTTTCATGAGCGAGTTTGTCGGCTACAACGAGGCCTGGGACGAGAGCACCAGCTTCGAACGGGTGGGCCCCGGTGCCGACCCACTGGAATGGTTCAACTGGGTCGTTGCCCACGAAACCGGGCACCTGTTTTCACTGCCGCACCCCAACTCCGGGTCGCTCGGTGGCCAGAGCTACTCGGACTCCGCCTTTGAATCGACCTGGAACGCCATGAGCTACCAGATGCGCCGAATCACCACGGAGATGTCGCAGGTGGATGCGAACAACTACGCCCGCAATCGGGCCGCCGTGGCCGTGCTGGCCGCCCCGGCTGGTGCCCCGCGAGACGCGGCACTGAAAGCAATGGGCGAGTATCGCTGGAAGGAGGCCGTGCGCCGGGTCCGCAGCGACTAGCCGGCGCAATCCCCCAACTATACCCCCGGTTATGCGCTCGCCCCAGGCACTGACAATTCATTTACAGTCAGTAATCCCTAATAGGAGGCATGTGGACAAGTCCATCACGCAAAGCCTTGAATGCGCACCCTCCTCTGTCGATTTGCACTGTGCTGGCACTGCTTCTGTGCGCCGGGCACCCGGGAGTTGTGTTTGCGAATACCGACACCGGGAACATCGCGGTACAGCTCCGCGTCCTTCCCCGTTTGGTCGTCGCGGTCAATCGGGTGGAACGCAGGCCCGGTGTGGAGGGTGCGCTCGAAGTCTGCCTGCAGACTCCTGCCCGGCCACACCCGCAGTTGACCGTGCTGGAGATGCCGGAGGGCGCCGGGCCGCAACTGAACATGCAACCGTCCGCACGCTGCGCCGGCCGGGACCAAACCGCTGTGCGTGTCGCTGTTGACCACGCAAAATCCGGGGCCATCGTCGTCCTGGTTTCGAGCGACTGACCAGCGCCTCAAACCCGGGCGATCACCCGGAAATCATCGGCACAATCCGGTATCCTCGCGGCCATGAAAATGCGGGGGTGGATGACAGTCAGGGCGCGAGTGTTCGCGCGTCTCATGACGGCGGCGTGCGCGCTGCTGATCGCCGGCGCTGCGGCAGCCAACATGCAACTCGACCGAACCCAGGTCGTGTTCAACAGTGGCGGCCCGAACCGGGAAGATGTTGTCGTCAACAATCCTGGCGATGAGCCTTTGTATGTGAAGGTCGACGTCCTGAAGGTCACCTCACCGGGAACCGATGCCGAGCAACGCATCATTGTCGACAACCCCGAAGAAATCGGGATGATTGCGACCCCTCCCAAGTTCATCGTCGCCCCGGGAGGGCGGAAGGTGCTTCGGCTGGTCAACCTGAGCGGCCACGGGAACGTGGAGTCGGTATTCCGGGTCAACGTGGTGCCGGTTGCACCGCCCGCTGAATCGAAGGGAATCGGGGTCCGCGTACTCATCGCGTACCAGCTACTGGTATTCGTGCGCCCGAAAACGCCACGCTTCGACATCGCTGCCCACCGCGATGGCCGCCGCCTGATCGTCGAGAACCGCGGCAATACGAACTTTCTGCTGAGGGATATTCAGCACTGTGGCGAGGGCCAGGAAAGCTGCCGCACCTTGCCGGGAAAACGGGTGTACGCAGGAACTACCATCGAGCTGGAAGTGCCACCCGATGGCACTCTGTCGCTGAATGCAACAGGCGCCGATCAGACCCGGAAGCTGGTTTTCTAGCTTCACCCGGAATGATCGCCGCACATGCGCATCGCCCTGTTCCCTGTCGCTGCAGTTTTATGCCTCGTATGCCCGACGGAGGTTGCCGGCCAGTCTTTTGACACGCGCATTACGGGAGTTCCCGCCGGTTTCGAAGACATCGCCGCACCGCAAAAAACGGTGGTCGATGTCTACTACGGCGGACGGTTCCTGGTATCGACGCTCGCGGAATTCAGCGAGCAGAGCATCCAGTTTCTCGCGCCGCGCGAGATCACCTCCCGAATCGAAGGATGGGTCAACCCGATTGAGGCAGCCGACGCCCTGGAAGGCCCTCTTCCCACGCATGCCGAGCAGCGCTGTGCCCGACCCTTTGAGGACGGATGTGGCGTACTGCACCCCTCAGGGATTGGGGTGATATTCGATATCGACCGCTATCAGGCAGAAATTTTCATTGCCCCCGACATGCTGGCTGCGGTAGACCATTCGAAGCCGCGGTACCTGCCCGCAGGGAACAGCACGCAGGTCACTGGCGTCCAGAACATCAATCTCGTGCTGAGTGGCGATGCAGGGCATAACGTCGATTCGGCGCGATACAGCCTCTTTGGCAAGACACGAGTCGGGATGAATGACCGTTTTGGCTTCGCCAACTTGGCCTCCACGAGCAACCAGGGCCTGCTGATCGATGAACTGGGGTATCACGCCGGGTTCGGGCGAGAGTACCTCGAAGCGGGGCTTTTCGAGTTTGATCCTGCCGTTCTTCGCTCGGCGGATCGGGACCTGCTGGCCGGGCTGCGTTTTGGCAGCGACCTCAAGCGCATGGTCAACAAAGAGCAAATCATGTCGACACCGGTCGATATCTTTCTGAACCGGCGAAGCCGGGTCAGTGTTTTTCGGGACGATCGCCTGATCTACGCTGGTTTCTATGAGGCCGGCCATCAGCTGCTGGATACCCGAAGGTTTCCATCCGGCTCCTATCAGATAGAAATCGAAATCCAGGATTCGGCAGGGATCACAACCCGCGAAGAGCGGCTGTTCGTCAAGTCCTCGCTACTGCCCCCGCCGGACCACCCCCTGTGGAGTGTTGCGGTGGGCCAGACGCTTCAACGCGCAAACCGCCAGGCCTTCCCTTCCGCGAAGGGCAGCCTGCAGCTGCGGTCCAGCTACCGCTGGAGGCAGACGGAATGGCTTGGATTCGGAGTTGCCGGGGCGGCGACCGAGACTGAAGCTGTCGGCGAATTCTCGGGAAACATCATTCAAGATACCCATTCAATGGGCGGCGAAATCTATCTGGGCTCAACAGGCGCATGGGGCTGGTCGCTTCGCGCCAATGCCCGCTGGTCCGGCGGCAGCCTCACGGTCAGCAGCCAGACTCGAACGTCCGCCACAGCCGCGGGCACCGCCCCTGCTGACGGACTGCTGCCGGATGACCTGGACAACTTCAGTGTCTTTCTGTCCCAGCGCCTGGGCAACACACTGCTGACCGGATCATGGTCGAGCGGCTCGCTGTCAGGGGTAACACGGGCAACCCGTGCAACACTCAAGGTCTCCCGCGGCATCCGGATCATGCGCTCACACCGGGCAACACTGACCGCATCGCTGAGCCGCGTGGATGAAGACCCGCAGGCGGGGATCAGTATCCGGTGGAGCGGGGGTCTGGCCGGTCACCGCTATGGGGGGGCGCATGAGCAGGTGCACTTTGCGGAACGTTCCTCAGCGCCCATCGTCAGCACCTCCGCATTCAGCCACTGGGATGGCGCACTTGCGGATGGGTCCCGCTGGGGCGCCAACCTGAATGCCAGTGCCGAAACGGCCGGGGAACAGCTCGCCGTTGAGGGGGAATATCAAGGCGCGCGGGGTCAAACCCGAGCAGGCTTGCTGCACCAGTTCACCGCGCAGGATGAAAACACCCAGTTCTCGCTGGAGCACGAAAGCAGCCTGGTGCTGGGACCCGACCAGACCCTGGGATGGGGTGGTGCACGGCCGGCAGGCGCTGCCGTACTCGTGCAAACCAGCGGAGCCAGCGAAGAAGCGATGGACCTGGTTGTCAATGGCCGCAGGGAATTCTCCATGCGTCCTGCACAGATGGCCCCGCTGCTGCTTGAGCCGTACCAGGAATATGTTGTGGGCGTCCGTGATCGCGGCCGCTCGATTCTCCGTTTTACCGAAGGCGATCAGACAGTTGTGCTCTACCCGGGAGACGTCAAGGTACTGCAGTGGCGTGCGGACAAGATGAGCGTGCTCCTGGCACGGGTGTACACGGCGCGTAAACACTGCCTTTATGGCAGCGCGCTGTGCATGGAATGGCTGGAACCCCTGCGGGATGCGGCAGTCAACGGAACCGCCGAGTGGGCACGCACCACCGAAACCGGTTTCCTTCAGGCCGAGGTGAGGGAGGGCACACCGATGCTCAGTGCGGCGACCGGGGACGGAACCTGCACCATGGACCTGACTCAACTCCGCCCGACCGAGGGTATCGTTCGGGCTCCGGTTCTGGTTTGCCGACAGCTTCGTCGGTGATTATTCCTGTTCGATCATCAACGTCAGCGTGCCCGAATAGCCACCGGCGACGATGCCATCGGCCAGTATGTCCGACTCGTTGATGGTGACCTCCAGAATGGCATTGTTTGCCGAACCGCCGTAGCAATCGACGGACTGGCTATTGGATTGGGTCCGCCCGCTCAGCACCACGCCGGGAGCAAGGGACTCCCGTGTCACGCCATCGTCCCAGACCAATTGCATCGGCAGGCTGACATTGCCATTGCTGATCACGAACGCCCCCGAACCCCCTTCACCAAACGCGCTAATCGCGTAGGTACTGCCACTGGTCTGGTAGATACAGACGCTATCGCTGGCCTGCAGGTCCGCACCGGAATACGTCCCAAGATCGATGTCATCGATTTCGCTAATCAGAATCCAGTCCGGCACCACGAGTTCGATCTCCAGCGAACCCTTTCTCTGTGAGTTTCCCTGGCCGCTGTTGCTCACCTCCAGGGAATAGGCCTGGGCAAAGGTGCCCGCTCCCGCAGCGAGAATATCCGCTTCAGACAGGGTGATACGCAGCCGTCCATTATCCCCGCCCGGGCAGTTGTTCAACTGCCCTGACATGACCTCGGCAGTCGGCACATCCGGCGTGAGTGTCGAAGCTTGGGCCGTACTCAGGTCCACCCACTCCAGTTGAGCCGGGATTGAACGTGTCCCGTTCTCGAGCTCAAAAGGCCCTGCGACCTCAAC
>JBFHON010000166.1:0-6425 GCA_041593295.1 Oceanococcaceae bacterium
CGGTGCAGCTGAACTGTGTGAGCACACCGGGAACCGTCCCATTCACGAAGGGAGGGGAAATACTGATGTCTTCGAGGTTCGGTTCCGTCACACGCAGCTGCGATGTGCCCATCACCCCGTGAGCACTGGCAAGAACCTGGGTCGTGCCTTCGGCAACCGCAGTCGCCAACCCGGTCTCGGCGGAAATGGCCGCCACCGAGGTCAGTTCGGTTTCCCACAGAACGTCTTCGGTGATGTTGCGGCTCGACCGCGGAATCTCTACATCTTCGTTGCTGATGCCGGTATAGAAACCGACCGCACAGAACTGCTGGGTGCGCCCGGCAGCCAGCACCGCGTTCGCTGTCGTGCACCCGCGATCCGGGCAGGCCCCGCTGGCGGGCACCGCACAGACCTCGATCTTGTCGAGAACCGGCACATAATCCGGGCTTCGTGGCCCCTGGTCACAACCTGACAAAATTCCGGCGGCAGCAAGGCCGAGGAGCCAGGAAAAACGAAGCTTTTTCATCGGTGATATCCCTAATCGCCGGCGGTGATCCGCCGCAGCAACATACAAGTAGTGTGCATTCTGCCCAAGCCCCCGGCAAAATGCCAATAAATCATAAGCCTTGCGGTCACTTTTCACGGAAATGCTCAAGATGTGGAATGTCAAAATATGGTGAAGTCACGGCGGGCAGTTGCCGGGCTGTTGTGCGCACAGGGGGAGGTGCTGCTGGTGAAGCGTCACGTCAACGCACCGGCCTTCCCCGGATACTGGGCCTGCCCCGGCGGAAAAGTCGAAAAGCACGAAGCGCCGCCACCGGCCCGCGAGGCCTTTTGCGGCCTGGAGAGCGAGACGCTTGCCGCGCTGCAGCGCGAGTTCGTAGAAGAACTCGGCATCGACATCTACCAGCTGCCCTGCACCATATCGCGCCTGGGCAATGCCGTAACTCCGGCCAGCTCCCCGCGCCGGTTTGATACCGATTTTTTCCGCATCGACCTGGCAGCAAAGCCGGACATCACCCTCGATACGCACGAGCACCTGTGCATGCGCTGGGACTCCGCATCGACATTCTGGGCTGAATACCTCGCAGGCGATCTGCTCTGTGTTGCCCCCCTGCAGCGTTTGCTGGAACAACTGAGCACGCAACCGGACGCCACCACGATCCCCGGCCTCGGCCACCGCCCAGGCCGGGAACTCGGACTCGACCTTGTCGAACCCTTGCACGGCCTGCGAATACTGCCTTTGCGCTCGAACACCCTGCCGCCAGCAACCCACACCAACTGCTTCATCCTCGGAGACACCCCCGCGAACACCGTGCTGGTCGACCCCTCCCCCGGCAGCCCGGAGGTCTATGCCCAGCTGACCGGCTTCCTGGACAGCTGGGGCCAGCCCTCCAGCATTTTCATAACCCACCACCACCCCGACCACCATGAACGGGCTCCGCAGCTGGCCCGCGAACTGGGGGTTCCGCTGCAGATGTCTGCTGCGACCCGGGCCAACATCGATCGTCGCTGGGGCCCGTCCTACCTGGAAGGTATCGACATTCAGCTGCTCGGCGATGGCGACACGCTTTGCACCTGGAAAGCGCAGCCTGTCCGGCTCATCGCGGTACCCGGGCATGACAATGGCCACATGGCGTTGATGCCTGATTCCGCTCACTGGATGATCGTTGGCGACCTTTATCAAGGAGTCGGCACCGTTGTCATCGGCCGCCCGGAAGGCAACATGGGCGAATACTTCGCCAGTCTGCGCAAGGTGATCGCCCTGCGTCCGGGCGTAACCGTGCCCTCCCATGGCATTGCACTCCCCGGGACACTGCAGGTCGAGCGGACGCTGCAACACCGGCAGCAACGCGAAGACCGCATTCGCAGTCTGCACGAGCAGGGCCATGACGTGGACGCGATTCTGGCTCGCGAATACGCCCAGGTTCCAAAAGCCCTGTGGCCGCTGGCCCGGATGAACATTGAAGGCCACCTGGAAAAAATCGACGCTGAGCGGATGTAATAATTATTCTGCAATGAGGGTCGATTAACTTTTCGCCGGCAGCGCATCTGTTTACAATGCGCCACCTTCAAAATCTTTGGGGAGCGTTCCGTACTCGGGATGTACAGAACGACGTTTTTTACAGTTGAGGACAACTTCATAATGAAACACCATCTTACGGGTGCCCTGGTACTGGCTGCTCTTAGCGCTCCGCTGGCCGCACAGGCCGAAGGCAAAATCTACGGCGTGTTCCACGTCAGCGCGAACCAGATCGACAGCACGCAAGCTGCCGGCGACCGCAACGCAGCAACCGACGAGCAAGGCGCCCGTTTTGGCTCCCAGGTTCAGGACGGCCAGTCGGCTGACAACAACGGCTCGCGTCTGGGCTTCCAGGGCGAAAAAGGCCAGTTCTTCTTTGCCGTTGAACTCGGTCTGGATGTCGACCAGTCCAACGGCGCTGCCAACGGTCTGGCCAGCACCCGCCACGCTTTCGTCGGCTTCAACAGCGGCTACGGCACCGTGACCTTCGGTCGCATCAACACCGCTTACAAACTGGCCGGTCAGCGTATCGACCCGTTCTACGACACCGCGGCTGCCAACTACGTTGGTGGTTTCGCTCCGGAAGGCGCTTCCTACGGCCTGTCCAACCTGATCAACGGCTGGACCGACAACTCGGTTGCCTACCTGTCACCTGAAGTGGCTGGCCTGACGATCAATGCCGGTGCCCACCTGCAGGAACTGAACGACGAAGACCACGACTACAGCATTGGTCTGGACTATCGCATGGGCGACCTGACCGCCGGCATCCAGTACCTGATGGTTGGTGCCGACGCGGCTAACGGCGTGATCGCCGGTGCCGGCTCCGTGGTGGACACCGCTGCCCAGATCACCGCGCATTACGCTGGCAAGGGCTGGACGGTTGGCGGTTCCTACGAGTTCGTCGAACTGCGTAACGTCAACGACGAGCGTGGCTACGCCTACCTCGCCGGTACCTACGACCTGGGTGAAGACCTGACCCTCGCCGCTTCCGTTGGTCAGGTTGACCAGGGCGCAGGCGAAGGCATCGGCGCCACCCTGGGCGCCTTCGTGAACCTGATGGAAGATTTCCAGCTGTACGGCCTGTACTCCTACGCCGACCTGGACAACGACACCGAAAACAACACGCTCTCCTTTGGCGTGAAGTACGGTTTCGAAATCTGACATTGACGGACGGAACTGCGGTTCCAGCGTCATTGCAGTACAAACGGCACCTTCGGGTGCCGTTTTTTTTGGGGCGAACCGTCTGGTTGCGCACGTCGTCCCCACCGGATGAACCGCCTATACTGCGGATACGCCCTACGCCCCACCGGGCGGCCCCGCCGAAAACCGCAACCCTGTCGAAAGTCAGGTGCGGTTTGTTTGTGTGCGGGCTATAACACCCGTTCGGGCGAACCGCGCCCTCACGCTTCACTGAATTCACCTGGTCCAAGGACACGGCATGGCCTCCCCACTCAGTCAAACCCTCACCCTGCCCTGCGGCGCTGTGCTGCCAAACCGCCTGCTCAAGTCGGCCATGACGGAAAACCTGGCCGACCCGCACGACAACTCGACTACCGCACTGGAAACGCTGTATGCACGATGGTCGGCCGGGGGCACCGGCCTGCTGATCAGTGGCAATGTCATGATCGACCGCCGTTACCTGGAGCGCGCCGGCAACCTGGTCATCGACGAGAAGACCGACCGGGAGGCCCTGACCCGGCTGGCGCAGGCCGGAAAATCCGGTGGCAATGCCTTCTGGATGCAGATCAGCCACCCGGGCCGCCAGTGCCCGCGACTGGTGAACCCGCACCCGCTGGCGCCATCGCCCGTGAAGGTGCACCTGCTGGGCATGTTTGCGCAACCCACCGCCATGACCACCGCGGACATCGAGGACGCGATTGCGCGGTACACCCAGGTCGCCCTGACCGCCAAGGAAACCGGCTTCGATGGCGTGCAGATCCACGGTGCCCACGGCTATCTGCTCAGCCAGTTCCTGTCGCCGGTGGCCAACCGGCGCAGTGACGAGTGGGGTGGCCCGCTGGAGAATCGTGCGCGCCTCCTGTTGCGGGTGATTGATTCAGTCCGCGAAGCCGTCGGCCCGGAGTTCCCGGTCGGGCTCAAGCTGAATTCTGCCGATTTCCAGAAGGGCGGTTTCACCCTCGAAGATTGCATCGCCGTGGTCGAGATGCTCAACGGACGCATCGACCTGCTGGAGATTTCCGGCGGCACCTACGAGGCCCTGGCCCTGTTTGGACAAAGCGGCGATGCCCCGCCGGCGACCGGCCGCGAAAGCACACGCCGCCGCGAAGCCTATTTCCTCGACTATGCCCGCGCCATCCGTGCGGTCGCCAAAATGCCGCTCGCCGTGACCGGGGGATTTCGAGACCGGGCGCTGATGGAGCAAGCCGTCGCTGACTCCGAGATCGACGTGGTCGGGCTCGCTCGCCCCCTCTGCGTAGACCCGGACATCAGCCGCAAACTGATCCAGGCCGAAGCCGACCGGGCCAGCGATGTGGATGTGACCTACCTCACGCTCGGCGCCAAAAGCAGCAGCAAGCTGATGCGGGACATCCACGCCGGCTCCAGCTACTGGTTCAACTACCAGATCAACCGGCTTGCCGCCGGCCTCCCCGTACGCATGGACATGGGGCAACTGGCCGCCATGGGCGTGCACATGGTGGGCGATTTCCGCCGCGTCATGGCCCGCAAGCGCGCGCAGAAGTAAACGCCGCTGTCTGGCCACTGCGGCCAGACCGCTTCACGGTGCTTCGGCGCCCAACTGCAACGCGAACTCAATCGCCGCACAGATGGCAGCGACCTGAGCTGCATTGCACTGGGCCGCATCCGCCCGCGGGCTGTCGGGGTAGACCTCGGTGGTCGTGCGCCAGCGGGCAGGCGTCATGCCGGCGCACAAACCCAGCTTTTCCAGCGGGTAGCGAATGACCCCCGGCGCCACCATTGGTGAACCGATGATCTCGCCTTGTCCATCGGCTTCGGCGATGTGCGTAATCTGCCCCACAGCAGCAATGATCGCGGCCTGAAACTCGGGCTGCGGGCGCAGGCTGTCATCGACAAGATAAAAGCCGTCGGGGATCTCACCGGGAACGAAGGCCGTACCATCACGCGCCGCCAGCGCAGGCCGGAACTCGGACTCGTCGGTGTCGGTGGTCTCGTGCAGGTCAATGTGTACGGTGACCTGATCCCGCACCGGAGCAACAAGCTGCATCAGTGCCGCAGATTCCGGCGCCGGGCTACCGGCAAAGAAGGACCGGTTCGGGTCGACGGCCTGCGGGTTCCAGCGCTGAATCATTTCGTAGCCCCACGGACTCACACACGGTGCGACCATCAGGTTGACGGAAGGCAGGTATGCGGCCGCGTGCTTGTGCACGAATTCCAGCGCACCATGCACCCCGCTGGTTTCGTAACCATGCACGCCTCCGGTTACCAGAATGGTCGGGCGCGCGGTGTCCCATTGCCGGCTGCGCACGGCCCGCAGGGGATAGCGGGCCGGGTCCACCGGCAGCTGGCCGTAGTTCACCGTTTCGAATGCGTCGCTGTCCACGGCATCCAGCGCACGCAGGACATCGTCGGCATAGCTGCGCTGGCAACGCTGTGCGGATTGCCAGGCACGCAGCTCTTCGGCAGCCCAGGGGATACCGGGCGTGCCGATGGGATAAAACACAGACTCAGACATGATGGGAAGTTTCAGCGATGCAGGGGTGGGACGGCACAGGTGATTGCGGCCTGCTACCAGCGGTGTGGCGAGCGACCTTGCCCGTCCAGCCGCTGCTCTGTCAATGCTCCGGTGCGATCAGTCCCATGTGATCATCCGGCCGGCGATATTCCCGGTGAAAGCCGGCACGGATCAGCAACAGACTAAAGGCATCGCGCGGAACGTGGTCCCCGCCGTCATCGGTGGCCCAGCGACGCACCGCATCGGGCTTACCGGGGTATGTCATCGCGTACGCGCGGTAGCGTTCCTCGTCGGGGCCCTCCGGGTAGGCCAGACGGAGCGCCGCACGAAACTGCGCCGGGGTGATCGGTGCCTGCGCACGCCTTTCGCCGGCCCACAACTGCGCCTGACGTGAGGGATCATCCTCCCGGATCGCGGCAGCGGACAGATCCAGGCCTGCATCCGGAACCCGCAAGGGCTGGCTGGATTCCACGGTCAATGTCGCGGCGAATGCAGTGTGCGTCCGCCCCGCATGCCACAGGTAGCAGCATTCCGCATCGATCGGATTGCGCCCCTCGTACAGCACCAGTTCCCGCTGCGGTGAAGAAGTCGCTGATTCCGCCGGAGACCCGGGTTGCAGCGCCCACGATGGGTTTTTGTCACCCGCCGAGCCCAACAGCCATTGCGCGGCCATGGGCCGCTCCGCCCGGATCAGCACGCGGATGCGGCCCAGATGATCGGGGTCGCCGAGCGGCCCTGCCGCCAGCGCCA
>JBFHON010000167.1:0-6412 GCA_041593295.1 Oceanococcaceae bacterium
AGATCTACGCCTTTCTGGACCAGCAACTGGCCAACCGGGAGTGGCTGGTGGGCGACAGCATGACGCTGGCCGACATCGCCGTCGGCGGCATGCTGATTCCGCTGTACCACTGCGGCCAGATCATTCCCGAATCTGCGCCTGCGCTGGCCGCCTACGCCGAGCGGTTTTTCGCGCTGCCCTTGATCCAGCAGGTGGTCGCCGAGGAAGTCGGCATGCTGAAGGCCATGAATTACGACTCGCCGCTGGCGGGCTGATCCCACCCCAAGCAGTCAGCGAGAAACGGCATGCGGTATTCCGGCAGCTGCCACTGTGGCGCCATCCAGTTTGACGTTGAAGCCCCTGACGAGGTGGAGGTCGAGGACTGCAATTGCTCGATCTGCAGCAAGGCGGGCTTCCTGCACCTGATCGTGCCGAAGGCGCATTTTCACCTGCGGGCCGGTGCCGACAACCTGCGCACCTACACCTTCAACACGGGTGTCGCTCAGCACACCTACTGCCAGACCTGCGGCATCAAGCCCTTCTACATCCCGCGCTCGAACCCGGACGGGGTGGACGTCAATGTGCGCTGCCTCGACACCCTGCCGCGCAGCATCCGGGTGGTGGCCTTCGATGGCCGCAACTGGGAACAGCACGCCGCCAGCCTGGCGCACAAGAGCGCTGCGGCCGACTAAACACTCGCTGGCGGGTGCCCGCCTTCCAGCGGCCGGGTCAGATCCGCGCCTTCGCTGCGGCTGTTGTTGACCCGGGTCGACACGGCATCAAAGCGCAGACCATCGTCCCCAGCCGACTCGACGATACGGCCGGCGGTTTCGCGACTTCCTTCCAGCCAGGCCTCGGCATCCTGGCGCTGCAGCATCACCGGCATCCGCGCATGCAGCCCCGCCAGGCACGCTGCCGCCGGCCTGGTCAGAATGCTGCAGGACAGCACCGACTCGCCGGTTTCCGCATCCTGCCAGTGCTCCCAGAGGCCGCCAAATACCACCGGCCCCTGGTCCTCGCGGTGAATGAAATACGGCAATTTGCACCCGCCTGCCGTTTTCCACTCGTAGTACCCACCGGCAGGAATCAGGCAGCGCCGCCCGGCCTTCCACGCCGCGCGAAAGGCGGGTTTTTCGGCGACCGCTTCCAGCCGCGCGTTGAACGTGGCGTAGCGGGTCACCGGTTCCTTGGACCAGGCGGGAACCAGCCCCCAGCGCATGGACTGTGTGCCCTGTGCACTGAGCACGCCCACCATCTGGGTGGGGGCAATATTGCGCCGCTCGCGCGCATGACTCGCCCACTCCTGCAGCAGGTCCGCCCAGCCGCGCATCTTGCTCACATGTTCCGAATAGCGACCGCACATGCCCTGCTCCTTCATCGGGAAGGCACAGAATATCGAGAAAAATTTCCCTCCCGGGGGTCAGGCATGGGAAAATTCGTCGTTCTCGGCCGCGGTCCGCACAGACCCCTGCCAGCCACCACCCCCACCTTCTGCCCGAGTCACCGACTCGGTGCACGCTCGCGTTGCGAGTCGCCGCGCTCCGGGCGCCACGAAATTGCGCGTTCCGCGCGCTCGTGAGCTGCTGCGGCGCGCACACAGCCACCCCTACCCAGGAACCCTAGACACGTGCTAGCTGCCAACAACATTACCCAGCAATTCGGCGCCAAACCGCTTTTCGAAAACATCTCGCAGAAATTTGGCGACGGCAATCGCTACGGCCTGATCGGCGCAAACGGCTGCGGCAAGTCCACGCTGATGAAAATTCTCGGGGGCGACCTGGCACCCACCGCCGGCAATGTCAGCCTGGAAACCGGGGCCCGCATGGGCAAGCTGCGCCAGGATCAGTTCGGCTTCGAGAAATACTCGGTGGTCGATACCGTGATCATGGGCCACACCGAGTTGTGGGCGGTCAAGGAAGAGCGCGACAAGATTTACGCCCAGCCGGAAATGAGCGAAGCCGACGGCATGCGCGCCGGTGACCTGGAATCCGAATATGCCGAACTGGATGGGTACAGTGCCGAGGCGCGTGCCGGCGAACTGCTGATCGGTGTCGGCATTCCGGTCGAGCAGCATTACGGACTGATGAGTGACATCGCACCGGGCCGCAAGCTGCGGGTGCTGCTGGCCCAGGCCCTGTTTTCCGACCCCGATGTGCTGCTGCTGGACGAGCCCACCAACAACCTGGATATCCACACCATCCAGTGGCTGGAAGAAACGCTGAACCAGCGGGATTCCACCATGATCATCATCTCGCACGACCGTCACTTCCTGAACAGCGTGTGCACGCACATGGCCGACCTGGATTACGGCGAGCTGCGGGTCTACCCGGGCAACTACGACCAGTACATGCTGGCTTCCAGCCAGGCGCGCCAGCAATTGCTCTCGGACAACGCCAAGAAAAAGGCCCAGATCGGCGAACTGCAGGCCTTTGTCGCCCGCTTTTCGGCCAACGCCTCCAAGGCCAAGCAGGCCACCTCGCGGGCCCGACAGATCGAGAAGATCCAGCTGGCCGAGGTCAAGGTTTCCAGCCGCACCAATCCCTACATCCGCTTTGAGCAGGAAAAGAAACTGTTCCGCAATGCGCTGGTGATGGAGCAGGTGACCAAGCGCTTTGACGACACCACGATCATCAACAACATGTCGCTCACGGTCGAAGTCGGCGAGCGGATTGCCATCATCGGGGAGAACGGGATCGGCAAGACCACCCTGCTGCGCCTGCTGATGAACGACGTGGGCTACGAGCCGACCGAAGGTGAGTTCCGCTGGTCGGAAAACGCCAGCATCGGCTACTACGCACAGGACCACGCCTACGAATTCGAGAATGGCGACATGACGCTGTTCGAGTGGATGAGCCAGTGGCGCCAGCCCGGCGATGACGAACAGATTGTCCGCAGCTGCCTGGGCCGCATGCTGTTCTCCTCCGACGATGTCTTCAAGCCCGTCAGCGTGCTGTCGGGTGGGGAACAGGGCCGCATGATCTTCGGCAAGATGATGATGCAGCGCTCGAACGTGCTGGTGATGGACGAACCGACCAACCACCTGGACATGGAATCCATCGAGTCACTGAACATGGCCCTGGAGCAGTACGAAGGCACGTTGCTGTTCGTCAGCCATGACCGCGAGTTCGTCTCCAGCCTGGCCACCCGGATCATCGAACTGAAGTCCGACGGCTACGTGGAGTTCAAGGGCACCTACGAGGAGTACCTCGCCTCCCAGGGCTGAGCATCTGCCGCCCACCACCGCAAGGCACTCTCCCCGGCAGCGCTGTCTATACTCGACGGTCGCTGCACCGCAACCGGGGAGAGACATGCAGACGAAGAAGACCTACTGCCGAATCTGCGAGGCCCATTGCGGCCTGGAAGTCCAAATCGACGGTGACACGGTAGTCGCGGTCAAGCCGGACAAGACCCACCCGGTATCGCAGGGCTATGCCTGCATCAAGGGCTCGGCGCTGGGCGAATTGCACCATGACCCCGACCGGGTGAATTACCCACTGAAGAAGGTCGACGGTCGGTGGCAGCGCATCGGCTGGCCGCAGGCCATCGCCGAAATCGGCAGCCGGCTGCAGACCCTGCAGCAGCAACACGGCAAGCGCAGCATCGCGCACTACTACGGCAACCCCACGGCGTTCTCGATGCAGAACCTGCTGTATTCCGCCAGCTTCATGCAGGCCCTGGGCTCGCCCAACATCTTTGCCTCGCATTCCATCGACCTGAACAACAAATTCCATGTTGCCGACGCGATGTACGGCATGGTCGACGTGCACCCGATTCCCGACTTCGACCACTGCGAGTTCTTCCTGTGCATGGGCAGCAACCCCATGGTCAGCCAGATGAGCGTGGTCGCCGTGACCCATGTCATGGACCGGCTCAAGGCCATCGAGCAGCGCGGCGGGCGCGTCGTGGTGGTGGACCCGCGGCGCACCGAGACGGCACAGAAGCTGGGCGAGCATCACTTCATCACCCCCGGCGCCGATGCCTGGCTGCTGCTGGGCATGGCCTACGTCATCACCCACGAACGGCCGCTGGACACCGCCCGCATCGGCGCCCACACCCGGGGGCTCGATGCCCTGGTGGCGGCGGTCAAGGCGTGGCCGCCGGAGCGCGTCGCGCCGCTCACCGGCATCGCTGCCGACCGCATTCGCGAACTGGCCACGGCCTACGCCGATGCCCGGGGCGGCGTGTTGTACATGTCCACCGGCGTCAACATGGGGCCCTTCGGCTCCATCGCCTACTGGCTGGTGCAGGCCATGAGCCTGCTCACCGGCAACCTGGATGCACGCGGTGGTCTGGTGTTTTCCCAGGGTGCCTTCGACATGTCGCGGCTCATCACCCTGATGGAGGGCAAACCGCGGCATCCGGCGCGCACCCTCAAGGCCGGCTGGGCGCAGGTCGCCGGCGCATTCCCGGTCGGCGCCCTGGCCGAGGAAATCACGCTCGATCATCCCGCGCGCATCCGCGGCCTGGTGGTCAGCGCCGGCAACCCGCTGCACTCGGTTCCGGGCAACCAGCTGGAGGCGGCCTTCAAGCAGCTGGACCTGCTGGTCTGCATCGACCTCTACCTCAGCGAAACCGCCCAGCACGCCGACTACGTGCTGCCGGCGACCGACATGCTCGAGCGTTCGGATTTTCCCCTGTCGCACCTCAACTTCCAGGCCGTACCGCATGCGCAATACACCGAGGCGGTGGTCGCGCCACAGTTCGAGCGCAAACCCGAGGCCTGGATTTTCAGTCAGCTCGCCCAGGCCGCCGGCGCACCGCTGTTCGGCCCCACCCTGATGAACGCACCGGCGCGCCTGAACCGGCTGCTGGACCGCCTGCCCGGGGTGCGCAGCCTGCAACCGGATGACGCGCTGGCCCTGCTGCTCCGGCTCGGCGGCAAGACCACGCTGGCCGAACTCAAGCGCAACCCGCAGGGCGTGGCGCTGCCTCCACCGCAACCCGGCAACTTCCTGGGCAAACGCGTGCCCCGCCCCGACGGGCTGGTCGACCTTGCCCCGGCAACCGTCATCGCGGACCTGCAACGCCTCGAAGCCGCATCCACAGCAGCCGACCGCATGCCCGAAGGCCTGCGCATCATTGGCCGGCGCGAGCGCCGCTCGCACAACTCGTGGATGCACAACAACCGCCGCATCAAACACGACAGCGGCATTCACGCCCTGATGCACCCGCAGGATGCCCAGCGACGCGAGATCAGCGACGGTGACCTGATCGAGATCGGCAGCGGCCATTCACTCACCCTGCCGGTCAAGCTGACCGAGGACATCATGCCCGGCGTGCTCTGCGTTCCGCACGGCTGGGGGCACCGGCTTTCGGGGCTGGGCAAGGCGCGCTCCCTGCCCGGCGAAAACATCAACACCGTGCTGCCGGATGCCGCCGACCACATGGAACCCGTCAGCGGGCAGGCCATTATCGTCAGCCATGGCATTAGCGTGCGTCGCGCGGTGCCGCGAGAGCAGGTGGCCTGAGGAAAAAAAAACCCAACCAATGACCGGTGCAGAACGGGCCGCCAGCGATGCACCCTGCACCATCTCCTTTCGCCCCCGGGCCCTGGCGGCCCCATAACGCAGCAGGTACACCGGACATGTCCGCACAGCAGGTCGCCCGAATCATCGCCGAGTGGAAAGCCCGGAGCACGGCGCTTCCCGTACCCGGCCTGTCCAGCCGCATCTGGCGCGAAGGCGACGGCGAAGTCGTGGTCTGCATCCATGGCGTACCCGCCTCGGGATTCCTCTACCGCAAGGTGCTGCCGGAACTGGCCGGCCGCGGGCTGCAGGGCGTGACCTTCGACCTGCCCGGCATGGGGTTTTCCGAGCGCAAAGAAGATTTCGACTACCGCTGGAGCGGCTTGTCCGCCTGGATCGTCCAGGCCCTGGACACCGCCGGCATCGACCGTTTCCATCTGGTGGTACATGACATTGGCGGACCGGTCGGCTTCGATGTGGTCCGGCGTATCCCGGAGCGCATCCGCTCACTCACCGTGCTCAACACCATGGTGAAGGTCGCCTCCTTCCACCGCCCCTGGTTCATGGAACCCTTTGATTACCGGGGCCTGGGGGAACTCTGGGTCCAGAGCCTGTTCACCCCGGCCATTCTGGTGCTGATGCGCGGGGCAGGCGTACTCGATGGCCCGGGCAATGACGAGCTGCGTGCCTATGGCGCCCTGCTGGCGCAGGGGGACCGCGGCAAGGCCTTTCTCAAGGTCATGTGGGGATTCGAGCGCACCGCGGCTTTCGAGGAACGCATCACCCGCGCGCTGCGGGACCGACAATTCCCGGCACAGGTGATCTGGGGCGCGCAGGACCCGGCGCTGAAGATGGCCGACTATGCGCCGGATGTCTGCGAAGTGCTGGGGCTGAACGACTGGCACCGCGTTCGTGGCAAGCACTTCCTGCAGGAAGACTCGCCGCGGGAAATCGCCGAGCTGATTGCC
>JBFHON010000168.1:0-6394 GCA_041593295.1 Oceanococcaceae bacterium
ATGGACTCGGCAAAATGCTGGGCCAGCACGGAGATGTCGCCAGGGCGGGAGCGCAGGGGTGGCAGGGTGATGACCTCGAATGACAGCCGGTCCAGCAGGTCCGAGCGGAAGTCGCCGGCTTCGGCTGCGGCGGGCAGGTCCACGTTGGCCGCGGCGACCAGGCGGACGTCGACTGTGAGTGTCTGGCTGGAGCCGACCCGCTGAAACTCGCCATATTCAATAACGCGAAGCAGCTTTTCCTGCAGTCGCATGCTCGTGGATGCGAGCTCATCCAGAAACAGGGTGCCGCCTGCGGCCTGTTCGAAGCGCCCGATGCGGGCCTTGGTTGCGCCGGTGAAAGCCCCGGCGGTATGGCCGAACAGTTCGGTCTCCAGCAGCTCTTCGGACAGGGCGGCGCAGTTCAGGGCCTGGTAGCTCTCCGACCAGCGGGAGGAGAGGTAGTGGATGCGCGCGGCGATCAGCTCCTTGCCGGTGCCGCGCTCACCGATGATCAGCACGGGGCGGTCGACGGCGGCGGCTGCCGAAGCGTGTTCGACGGCGGCCAGGAAGCTGTCGTCCTGGCCGATGAGGTTGGGGAGTTCGCGGGCGTTCATGTTCTGGCAATTAACCCATAAAATGGGGAAAAACACCAACTCTGCTGGTCGTGTGATTTATTGATTTTTAAAAAAGCGAATAAAAACAACAAGTAATAGTTGTATTCATGATGGCACGCTCCTTGAAACAAGAATCCTGTCCGATTCATTCAAGCCCCAGGAACTAGTCATGAAAAACGCTGCAAAACTTTTCGCCGTCGCCGCTTCCGTATTGATCGCGGGACCTGTCGCTGCGGAGGGTCCAACCCACCCGCAGGTCTGGGGGCAGGAGATGCATCGTTCGATTTCCGCGCAAGGGAATGCGGCGCTGCGTGCGCTGCAGGAAGACTTCCGCAAGCAGGCCGGTGACATCGAGGCCGACTTCATGCCGCCGCAGATCTGGAGTCTGCAGAGCGCGCCCAAGAAAGACCGGGCAGCAAGCTAAAATTCCAACGCAATCAGGAGCAAACCATGGGTATCTACAGTCGTCTTTCCGACATCGTCAACTCCAACCTTCACTCCATGCTGGACCGGGCCGAAGACCCGGAAAAAATGATCCGGCTGGCCATTGGTGAAATGGAGGACACACTGGTGGAGCTGCGCTCCAATGCGGTGTCCAGCATTGCCCGCCGCAAACAGCTGGAGCGCGAGCGCAGCCGGCTGGGTGAGAAATGTGCCGAGTGGCAGGAAAAGGCGGAACTGGCCTTGAGCAAGGACCGCGAAGACCTGGCGCGCCAGGCCTTGATGCTGGTGGAAGAGTTTCGGGCGCGCGATGAGGAATTCAGTGCCGAACTCGAAGCGCTGAACGAGGCGCTGGAAAAGATCGACAGCGACATTGGCCGTCTGCACGACAAGCTGCGGGATGCCAAGGCTCGCCAGAAAGCGCTGCTGTTGCGGCAGAAAACGGCAAGCGTGCAACTCAAGGCCAAGAACCAGGTCAACGACCAGAAGATCGCCGATGCGGTGGCCCGTTTCGAGGCTTTCGAGCGCAAGGTCGATGACCTGGAAGCGCGTAGCGAGGTCCAGGACCTCGGTCGTGGTGAAGGCCTGGAAAAGGAATTTGCCGACCTGGAAAAGAAGGACAAGATTGAGGAGCAGCTGCTCCGCATGAAAGCCCGCATGCGGCAGAATGATGATTCAGCCGCTTCCAGCTAACCCGGGGGTCATTGGTGGATCCGCTTGAACTGATATTTGTCCCGCTGATCATTTTTGTCGGCGGTGTACTCCCCATCTGGATCATCGTGCACTACGTGACCATCTGGAAACGGGAAAACCGGGATCGCAAGAAGATCACCGGCACCCAGACGGAGCTTGAGTCCATGGCCGAACGCATGGAGCGCCGTATTGATGTCATCGAACAGCTGCTCGATGCGGAAGATGACGAATGGAGAAAACACACATGAAAGAGAGCATCCTGCAAAAACTGGGGCGGCTGTACCGCAAACCGGAGGCCGGCTGGGCCTTCGGGGTGGTTGCCGGGCTCTGCGAAGTCTTCGGCTGGCGCCTGCGTCTGACTCGGGTGATCATCATCCTGCTGGCCGTCCCCGGAGGCATGTTCGGGGTGCTTGCCATCGCATACCTGGCCGCGGTCATCCTGCTGCCGACGATGGAGGAAGTGCAGGAACCCAGCCCCGGCGCGCAACGGGCACGGCAGCGCAATGCCACCATCAACCAGCGCTACGCCGATATCAGCGAACGCCTTGACCAGATCGAGCATTACCTGCATTCCGCCGAGGCCCGTCTGCGGCGCAAATTCGCCGACCTGTAAAGCGCGCACCGGAAATCATGCAAAGCGCCTTGCGGCAGGGAACGAACCGGAAGAAGGCCGGTCCATGGCGCATGGCTTTTCCGGAGATCCGCGGCATGCGCCGACGACTTGCCGCACTGATGGTGCTGGTCACTACCGCCGTTCAGGCCGGCCCGGTATTCACTGGAGGCTGGTTCGGTCAGGGGCCGGCCATTCGCGGGTACGACACCGTGGCGTACCACACCGAGGGAGCGGCGATACGTGGCCTGCCGGAACATGCTGCCCGTTACGACGGGGTGGACTGGCACTTTGCGACCGCGGCCAATCGGGACATGTTCCTGGCCAGTCCGGCGCGCTACCTGCCGGCGTATGGTGGCTATTGCGCCTACGCGATGGGGGCCAAGGACAAGCGGGTCAAGGTTGATCCCGAAATGTTCACCATTGTTGCGGGGCGCCTGTTCCTCAACTACTCGGATTCGGTGCGTGATGACTGGCTGCGCGACCGGGATGCCTTGATCCGCGCGGCGGACCAGAACTGGCCGCACCACCAAGACCAGTAGACATTTGCAGAACGCGTGGTCCTGGCCTCAGGCTAGGGTCATTGCATGAACGGGGGTATGGATGAAAAAGGCACTGATACTGGGCTTGGTCGTTGCGGCGGTTGCCGCTTTTTTTGTGCTGGACCTGGGCCAGTACCTGAGCCTGGAGTACCTCAAGGCCTCGCGGGCTGAGTTTGCCGCGCTGTATGCGCAGCAGCCCCTGCTGACCGCAGCGGCGTTTTTCCTTCTCTACGTTGCGGTGACGGCGCTGAGCCTGCCCGGTGCGGCAATCATGACGCTGGCCGGTGGGGCCCTGTTCGGACTGGGCACGGGCTTTTTGCTGATCAGTTTCGCTTCCAGCATCGGGGCGACCCTGGCGTTTCTGGTGGCGCGCTTCCTGTTGCGCGATACCATCCGCAAGCGCTTCGGTGACCGCGTCAAGGCCTTCGATGCCGGTGTCGAGCGCGACGGTGCCTTTTACCTCTTCGCCTTGCGGCTGGTGCCGATCTTCCCGTTTTTCATGATCAACCTGGTCATGGGGCTGACCAGCATGCGGGTGGTGGTGTATTACCTGGTGAGTCAGGTGGGCATGCTGCCGGGCACCCTGGTGTACGTGAATGCCGGAACCCAGATCGGTCAGCTGGAAAGCCTCAGTGGTTTGCTGTCACCGACGCTGATTGGGTCCTTCGCCCTGCTGGGGGTGTTCCCGCTGCTGGCGCGCAAGATCCTGGACCTGATCAAGGCCCGGCGAATCTACCGGGGCTGGAACCGGCCCGCGCAGTTTGATCGCAACCTGATCGTGATAGGAGCCGGTGCCGGCGGACTGGTATCGGCCTATATTGCTGCCGCCGTGAAGGCCAAGGTGACGTTGATCGAAAAGCACCAGATGGGGGGCGACTGCCTGAATACCGGGTGCGTGCCTTCCAAGGCGCTGATCAAGACGGCCAAAACGGTGCACCTGGCTCAGCGCGCCGAACAGCTGGGGCTGCGCAAGCTCAGCGTGGAGTTCGACTTTGCCGAGGTCATGGAGCGCGTGCAGCGCGTGGTGCGTGCCATCGAACCGCATGATTCCGTGGAGCGCTACAGCGCGCTGGGCGTGGAGTGCATACAGGGTGAAGCCCGTCTGGTCTCACCCTGGGAGGTCGAGGTGGATGGCCGCCGTCTGTCGGCGCGCAGCATCGTACTGGCAACCGGCGCCCGGCCATTTATTCCGCCCATCGCCGGTCTGGACCAGGGGGCGCCGTGGTACAGCTCGGACACCGTCTGGTCGCTGCGCGAACAACCGCAGCGGGTTGTCGTGCTGGGCGGTGGTCCGATCGGGTCGGAGTTGACGCAGGCATTCGCACGCCTGGGCAGTACCGTGACCCAGGTGGAAATGGGGCCGCGGATCATGCCGCGGGAGGATGCCGACGTCGCGGCGACCATTACCGCGCGCTTCCGCGCCGAGGGCATTGATGTGCGCACCGATGCGCGCGCCGAAGAAGTGCTGCAGCGTGACGGTGTGTGGCTGCTGCGCTGCGCCACACCGGATGGCGACGTCGAACTGCCATTTGACGCGCTGATCATCGCGGTCGGCCGGCAGCCCCGTCTGGAGGGTTACGGCCTGCAGGAGCTGGGCGTCCGGACCGGTCGTGTGATCGAAACCGATGAGTTCCTGCGCACCAATTTCCCCAACATATTTGCGGTCGGCGATGTGGCCGGGCCGTTCCAGTTCACCCATACCGCCGCCCACCAGGCCTGGTACGCCGCGGTGAATGCGCTGTTCGGGCAGTTCAAGAAGTTCCGGGCCGACTATTCGGTCATCCCCTGGTGCACCTTTACCGACCCGGAAGTCGCGCGGGTCGGTCTGTCTGAAGAGGAGGCGCGGGCCCAGGGGATTCCCTTCGAGGTTACCCGCTATGGCATTGATGACCTCGACCGTGCGATTGCGGATGAGGATGCGCAGGGCTTCGTGAAGGTGCTGACCGTGCCCGGCAAGGACCGCATTCTGGGTGCAACCATCGTGGGTATCCACGCCGGTGATCTGCTGGCCGAGTTTGTGCTGGCCATGCGGCACGGGCTGGGGCTGAACAAGATTCTGGGCACCATCCACATCTATCCCACGCTGGCGGAGGCCAACAAGTACGCAGCAGGGGAGTGGAAACGTGCACACGCGCCCGAGGGCTTGCTACGCTGGGTCGAGAAATATCACGGATGGCGCCGGAAATAGCGTCAGGGGGAGTGCAGATATGTGGGCTGTCATCGTTGCGGTCGTTGTTCTGGGGACGGGTTCGCTGGGTGTGTTCAAGACGCTCAAGGAGCCGGAGTTGCTGTATGTCCATTCAGGCAGCCTGGCGGAATGCCCGAACCGGCCCAGCTGCGTCAGTTCACTGGCGGCCGAAGGCTCGGACTTCCATGTGGCGCCTCTGCCGGCAGCCTCACAGGCGCAGATGCGGGACGCCCTGACCGCACTGGGTGGGCAGATCAAGCACCAGAATGATGGCTATCTGCATGCCCTCTTCGTGACGCCAAAGATGAAATTCCATGACGACCTGGAAGTTCTCCAGGACGGCGACCGCTGGCAGGTACGCTCCGTTTCCCGTTTTGGCTATCGTGATTTCGGAGTCAATGCGGAGCGGGTGGATGCCCTGCGCGCCGCGCTGGGTCAACGCGAAGTTGACGTCCCCCGGTAAAATGCCGGGTTTTCATCTTCAGGGAGTTGGGTGAATGCCGACACTCGTACTTTTGCGCCACGGTCAAAGCCAGTGGAACCTCGAAAACCGTTTCACGGGCTGGGTGGATGTCGACATCACCGAAAAGGGACAGGCCGAAGCCGAGGAAGCGGCGCGCCTGCTGAAGGCCGAGGGGCTGCGCTTTGATCATGCCCACACTTCGGTGCTCAAGCGGGCGATTCGCACCTTGTGGACGGTGCTCGATGGCATGGACCAGATGTGGGTGCCGGTGACGCGCAGCTGGCGCCTGAACGAACGTCACTACGGTGCGTTGCAGGGCCTGGACAAGGCTGAAACCTCGCAGGAGCACGGCGAAGATCAGGTCAAGGTCTGGCGCCGGTCCTACGATATTCCACCGCCGGAAATGGACCGCAACGATGCGGGTCATCCGGTGAATGACCCGCGTTATGCCGGCCTGGATTCCCGGGCGCTGCCAGGAACGGAGTCGTTGGCCACCACGCTGGAGCGGGTGCTGCCGTACTGGCACGATGCCATCGCCCCGCAGCTGCGTGAGGGCAAGACCATCATCGTTGCCGCCCATGGCAACAGCCTGCGCGCGCTGTACAAGTATCTGCTGGATGTCTCGCCGGAAGATATCGTCGGGGTCAACATTCCCACCGCGGTGCCGCTGAAATTCGAGCTCGATGACGACCTCAAGGTCATCAACTATGGTTACCTCGGTGATGCCGAGGCGGTGGCCGCAAAGGCCGCTGCCGTGGCCAACCAGGCCGCAGCCCGCAAATAGCGCGAAGCTGTACAGCCGGACAAAAAAAGACCCGCCTTGAGCGGGTCTTTTTTGTTTGTGCCTTAGCTGGAATCAGGCCG
>JBFHON010000169.1:0-6391 GCA_041593295.1 Oceanococcaceae bacterium
AACTTCTTGCCTTGCACCACTGTCAGCGCCGCCGTCAGCGTCGTCTTCCCGTGGTCCACGTGACCAATCGTCCCCACGTTTACGTGCGGCTTGGTACGTTCAAACTTTTCCTTGGCCATGCGTCAGGTCCCCGAAAATTCAAATAATCAGATTGTCAAAAATAAAATGGTGCCCAAAGCCGGAATCGAACCGGCGACCTCTTCCTTACCAAGAAAGTGCTCTACCGACTGAGCTATTTGGGCACACGCGTTACAGCCAGCCAGCTGCGTCACTATTCAATGGAGCGGGCGATGGGGATCGAACCCACATCATCAGCTTGGAAGGCTGAGGTTCTACCATTGAACTACGCCCGCAACAGGCAAATTTCAACTGGTGGAGGGAGAAGGATTCGAACCTTCGAAGGCATAGCCGGCAGATTTACAGTCTGCTCCCTTTGACCGCTCGGGCACCCCTCCAGTCAGCCGCCTATTCTTACGACAAGATGCCGGAATGTCAAACCCTGAACGAAAATAATTTCCCAGTGTCCGATTTTTCTTGCCCCGAATCGCCCACCGCCCCGCTGTCATGGGGCTTTTGGCATACCCTAGGCAGCACACATTCAATCCTCACTGAGTTCTGCACCGTGTCACATCGCGCCCTGATACCGTTCCTACTCGGATTTACCGGTTTCGTTTCCACCCCTGCCACCGCCGGCCAGTTGCTGAGCCTGCTGGAACAGGCCTCGGCAACCGACCCCACAGTGACCGCCGCTCGCGCGGACGCCGAAGCGCAGCGCGCGCAGGCCGGCGTACTCCGTGCCGGCATCCTGCCCCAGATCGGAGCCAACGGTAGCGTGACCCGCAGCCGCGACGAAACCTCGAACGCCAACTTTGTCGGCTTCGAAAACACCACCGTTTATTCGACCAATCAGGGTTATGGGCTGAACCTGACCCAGACGCTGTTTGATGCCGCCACCTTCGCCCGCTACGCGCAGGTCGACAATCAGCTGGCCCTGGCCATGGCGAATGCGCAAATTGCCGAGCAGGATCTGATCCTGCGCACGGCGAAGACCTACTTCGACTGGCTCGCCGCGCAGGACAATCTGCGCTTTGCCCAGGCAGAACTGGCCGCCATCCAGCGCGCACTCGAACAGGCGCAGGTCCGCTATGACGTCGGTCTGGCGGCGATTACCGACATGCAGGAAGCCCAGTCGCGGTTCGACCTGGCGCGCTCCCAGGAACTGGCAGCAGCCGCGGAGCTGCGTTCCCGCAGCCAGGCCCTGCGTGCGCTGGCCGGGCTGGTCCCGGAAAAGGCAGCCACACTGTCGAGCAAGCCCCTTCAGAGCACCCCGGAACCCGGCAACCCCGACCCCTGGGTGACGCGCGCCCTGAATGACAACCTGAACCTGCTGGTGGCCGAAGAGCAGGCGGAAATCGCCCGTCAGGAAAAGAACGCGGCGCGCGCCGCCTACCTTCCGACGCTGGATCTGGTCGCTGAGCACAGTTTCCTGGACACCAGCGACGCGCAGTTCGGTCGCGAGTCCACGACCTCCCAGGCCAGCCTGCAGCTGTCGCTCCCGCTGTTTGCCGGCGGCGCCAACCGGGCCAAACACCAGCAAACCAGCGCGCAGTACGAAGCCGCCAAGGCACGGGCCGAGGCCAGCCGCCGCAGCACCGAACAGTCCACCCGCGATGCCTATGACGGCGTGGTTACCGGTTCGGCGCGGGTTTCCGCCCTGGAACAGGCCGTCCGCTCGGCAACCACGGCGCGCGACGCGGTAGCTGCCGGCGTGGAAGTCGGGACACGCACCAATGTGGACCTGCTCAATGCCGAGCGCGAGCTATTTGGCGCCCAGCGCGACCTGGCACGGGCACGCTACGACTACCTGCTGAACATCCTCACCCTGGAGCAGGCCGTAGGCAGCCTGGACATCGCCGACCTGCAACGGATCGACGCCCTGCTGAACTAAGGACGGAATCAGAGCGGCAGCCGACTCGCCATCACCTTGATTGCGCGGCTGACCGCTCCGCCACCGCTCTGCAGAACCGCCGCCGCCCGATCCGCCTGCGCCTGAGCCGCTTCAGGGCTTTCCAGCAGGCCGGAAATCGCCTGCGCAATCGCCTCTGCATCCCCGGCCCGCAGAATGGCCTGCGCGGACTCCAGTGCCTGCGCAATCTCCTGTGCATTTTCCGGCTGGGTCCCGGTCACGACCGGCGTCCCGCAGGCCACAGGCTCCAGCAGGTTATGCCCGCCCACGGGAACCAGTGACCCGCCCATGAACACCACCTCGGCTGCGGCCATGAAGGTTGTCAGCTCGCCCAGCGTATCGATGAGCCATACCGGGGCCGCACCCGGGTCCTGCGCGGATGTCCGGCGGACCACCGCCATCCCGCGCGCCTCGCACAACTGCTGCACCGCATCTGCGCGGTGCGGGTGGCGTGGCGCCAGCAGCATGCACAGCCCCGGATACCGCTCCTGCAGACGCAGATGGGCATCCAGCAGGATCGCGTCTTCACCATCATGAGTGCTGGCCGCCAGCCAGCAACGACGCCCGTGCAGTGCCCGCCGGACCGAAGCCACCTGCGCGGCCTGTGGCTGCGCACTTTTGGCGTCCCACTTCAGACTGCCGTCCACAGCGATGGCCGTCGCACCGAGCCGGGCAAAGTGCGCCGCGTCGGATTCCGACTGGGCGCCCACATGCATGATCGGGGCCAGCGCTGCATGCATCAGCTTGCGGCCGATCCAGCGTTCCCAGCCGCGCACGCTGCGGGCACTGATCCGTGCACTGACCATCAGCACGGGTATGGCCTGCGCATGCGCGGCCAGCAGGAAATTGGGCCAGATCTCGGTTTCCACGATCACGATGCCCACCGGTCCAGTTCGCCGCAAGGCACGTTCCACCCATACGGGGTGATCCAGCGGCATGGGGGCAACGTGGACATGCGGCATGTCGCGCGCAAGTTCCTTCCAGCGTGCACAGCCGGTTGCGGTAAACGCGGTGAGCCGCAGAGCCCGCTCCGGCCAGCGCGCACGGATGGCTGACACCAGGCCGGCAGCCGAGTTCACCTCGCCCACCGACGCCGCATGTATCCACAACGGAGCGACCTCAGCTTCCGGCCCATTGCCAAAGCGTTCTTCCAGAGCAAACGCCCATGCCGGGTCGTGGCGGGCACGCCGACGGAGCCAGACCCCGGCCAGCGGCATCAGCAATCGGCTAAGGATCGGGTACAGTCGCATGCTTTTCAGTATGCCCAAAGTTGTGAAACAAGCCTCCAGCCCTCTCTGGCACCCTCGCTACTGGCCCAGCTGGGCCGTCGTGGGTTTGATGCGTTCGCTGATGGTTTTGCCACTTCGCCTGCTGCTCGCCACGGGGGCCGGCCTGGGCATCCTTGCCTATCACCTGCTGCCACGCCGGCGCCGGATCACACGGGTGAACATCGACCTGTGTTTTCCCGAGCTCAGCGAAGCCGAACGCGAACAGCGCGTGCGCGCACACTTTGCCGCCGCAGGCATGGGCATCATCGAACTGATGCTCTGCTGGTGGGCGCGTGAATCGACCCTGGCCGGGCGCAGCACGCTCGAAGGCGCAGAGCACCTGGAGGCGGCAATCAACCGCGGCAAGGGCGTCATTCTGCTCTCGGCGCATTTCACGTCGCTTGAGCTTTCCACGCGATTCCTGTCACAGCAGTTTCCGGTCACGGCGATGTACAAGCCGCACCGCAACCCGGTGTTTCGCCATGTGATGCAGCGCGGGCGGGACACCCACGCCGATGTGCAGACCATTCCCTTCGACGACATCCGCGGCATGCTGCGGGCACTGAAAGCCGGCAAAGTGGTCTGGTATGCGCCCGACCAGAGCAAGAAGATCAAGTTCAGCGCCATCCTGCCCTTCTTTGGCCACCCGGCCGTGACCAACATCGCCACGGGCCGCATCGCCCGCATGACCGGCGCCACCGTGGTGCCCTTCTTCATGTATCGCACCCGCGACAGTCACGGCGGGCCGCACTGGCGTCTGGTCCTGCAGCCGGCACTGGACACGGTGCCCAGTGGCGACGATGAAGCCGATGGCACCGTGATCAATCAGCTGTTCGAGCAGGCCATCCATGAGGCACCGGAGCAGTACCTGTGGATGCATCGCAAGTTCAAGGGCGTTCCCGGCAAGCCGGTTTACTGACGCCGCTCAGGAATAGTCGCTGTACGATTTTTCCTCGACGATGGCCGACCCCATCTTGGTGTTAATCACCTTTTTCAGGCGCGCGCGCTCGTCGTTGGTGACGTAAACCGCACGCGCCAGTTCAATGAAGCGCTCGCCGAAACGCTTGGCCCGCTCCTCGTCCCGGATATCGTCCTCGATCACCCAGAGCTTTTCGTTGACGCTTTTGAGGGCGTCACGCTCCACTGCCACATCAATCCGGGGCACATCGCGCTCCCAGATGGCGTTCAGCAGCTCCAGCTCGACCCGCACGTTGGCGTTTTTCTGCGGGTCGGTGATCCGCTCGGCCTTGATCTCCAGAATGGTGATCTTGTCCAGCAGCTCGCCCGGGGACACCGGGGCCAATACGTTATCCATGGCGCTTCCTCAGGCGATGACGGTGCGCCATTCGGCGTAATCCGGGGTATCACCCTTCACGATATCGAAATAGCGCTGCTGCAGCTTTTCGGTGATCGGGCCGCGCGTGCCGGCGCCAATCGGGCGCCCGTCGACCTCACGGATCGGCGTGACTTCCGCCGCCGTGCCGGTGAAGAAGGCTTCGTCTGCGACATACAGCTCATCCCGGGTAATGCGCTTCTCCAGCACCGGAATGCCGAAATCCTCGGCGAGCTGGAAAATCGTCCGCCGGGTGATCCCGTCGAGCGCAGAGAGCAAGGTGGGCGTGTACAGCTTGCCTTCGGACACCATGAAGATGTTTTCACCCGAACCCTCGGCCACATAGCCGTCGACATCCAGCAGCAGGGCTTCGTCGTAGCCGTCCCGCAGCGCCTCGTTCAGCGCCAGCATCGAATTGATGTAGTTGCCGTTCGCCTTGGCCCGACACATGGTGACGTTCGGGTGATGCCGGGTGAAGGAACTGGTCCGGATCCGGATGCCCTTCTCCATGTTCTCCGCACCCAGGTACGCACCCCAGGTCCATGCGGCAACAATCAGGTGGGTTTCCAGGTTGTCGGCACGCAGCCCCATGCCCTCGGCCCCGTAAAACGCCATCGGCCGGATGTAGGCCGACTCCAGCTTGTTCTCGCGGACGGCAGCAATCTGCGCGGCGTTGATCTCTTCCGCGGTATAGGGAATGGTCATCCCCAGGATCTTGGCGGAGTTGAACAGGCGCTTGGTGTGCTCTTCCAGACGGAAAATCGCAGGGCCTTCCGGCGTGGCATAGGCCCGCACCCCTTCGAATACACCCGCGCCGTAATGCAATGTATGGGTCAGGACATGGGTGGTCGCATTGCGCCACTCCACCATTTTTCCGTCATACCAGATCAGACCATCGCGGTCGGCCATCGACGCCATCCGAATCACTCCGTTGTTTATGCTGTAGCTCAAGGTTGAGCAAGCCTTCCAGTTTACCTCCTTCGTGAATCCCCCGGCGAACCCCCACCGATGACCGACCTCCTGTTCCTGCCTGTTTCCGGCCCCACCGGTTATGGCGAATATGCCCGCTGCCTGATCATCGCCGAGGGGCTGATGCGAGCCAACCCGGCGTTGTCCATCGCCTTTGGCATCAGCCGCACCGCGCCTTACTTCGACAACTGCCCCTGGCCCACCCACGCGCTGGCGGACACACCCACGCGCGACACCGCGGGCGTCAATGCATTGCTCGACTCCCTGCGGCCGCGCATGGTGGTCTTCGACAGTTGCGGACGCTCCCAGCAATACCGCCATGCCCGGCAACGGGGGATACAGGTCGCCTTCATCTCGTCGCGCCCGGCTTCGCGGCGCCGGGTCTTCACGCTGTCCCGCATCGGCAAGATCAATCTCGCCTTGCTGATCGGCGACCCGGCAACCCAGCCCCCCGGCCTCGGCCTGTTCGAGCGACTGCGTCTGGCGCTGTTCGGGCGCCGCCTGCAGATCGTTCACGCCGGCCCGATCTTTCTGCCGGCCGATGATGCCGCAGTGGCTGCCATTCAGGCGCAGTACCCACAAGGATTCGCCCTGTTCGTACCCGGCGGTGGCGGCACCGGCGACAGCCAGACCCTGACGGCTTTCCATGACGCGGCTGCACGCTTCGCCGGGGAAACCGGCGCGCGCACCCTGCTCGTCCTCGGGCCCAACGCCCGCGTGCCCGCCGGGCCGACGCCGGGCGAGCTGCAGCAATTGCATGCACTGCCGCCGCAGGAATTCATCAACCACCTCGCCGCCAGCCGGCTGGCCGTGACCGGCGGCGGCAGCGTGCTCTCCCAGAGCTTCGCTCTCGGG
>JBFHON010000170.1:0-6360 GCA_041593295.1 Oceanococcaceae bacterium
CACGCTCTCGTGCGCCCCAAACTATGGGGTAAGCAAAAGCGCGCGTCAATTTGACACCATCCACTACAATGACGACTTGATCTTCTGTTCCGCATACGTGAGCGTTCCCCAACACATTGAATTCCAGGCGCAGAGCCTGCTTCCGACGGCGCACGGCACATTTGATGTCCGTGTTTTTGTAGATGCCCATGGGCTGGAGCATGTTGCCCTGAGCAAGGGAACCTGGTCAGCCGAGGACGCGATCCTGCTGCGGTTGCACTCGGAATGCCTGACCGGTGATGCATTTGGCAGTTTGCGTTGTGACTGCGGTGAGCAGTTACAGGCCGCCATGCAGCAGATTGCGCAGGAGGGCCGGGGGCTGATTCTGTACCTGCGTCAGGAAGGCCGGGGGATCGGCCTGGCGAACAAGATTCGTGCATACGCCCTGCAGGACGATGGTGCGGATACCGTCGAGGCCAATGAACAGCTCGGCTTTGCTGCGGATCAGCGCCAGTACGACGTGGCGCTGGATATGTTGCATGCGCTGGGTGTGCACAAGGTGCGTCTGCTGACCAATAACCCGCGCAAGCTGAGTGCCCTGGAGGCCGGCGGGGTCGAAATCAGCGAGCGCGTGCCGCTTGCGGGTTACGCCAACCCCTTTAATCAGGGTTACCTGTCGACGAAGGCGCTGAAACTGGGGCACCTGTTCGAGGAGCCGGACGCGTCGTGAGTTCGGACCGTCCCGCAGACCGGCGGGAAAGGAACCCGGGCGTCGACCGGCCCCATTCGCCCGAAGCGGGAGAAGACTTTCCCGGCGCTCCCACCCTGGATCCGGCTGTTCCCCGGCCCGGCGTGATTGCCGGGGTTGCCGACTCGGGCAAGTCGCTGGTCCGCGGGGCCAGCCAGTATGCGGTGCAAACCTGGCGCCTGACCCGCGCGACCAAGCCCCTGCTCGGGTTGCTTGGCAGCGAGGAGGATGTGTCACTGCCGCAACTGCATGCTGCGATCGATGTGCTGTTCCGGCATCTCTACAAGCACCCGATGGTGGGGCAGAGCACGCAACTGACCAGCTACCTGCGTCGACGCAAGCTGATCCCCAATGAGCAATCCACGGAGGACCTGATCCGGTTCGTGGTCGACCAGGTGGTGCAACGCAGCCCGGTCGCCATCCCCGAGCCGCTGGTCAACGAGTTCTGGACCTTCTTTGACGAGCTGTTTTCCTCGCCGGAACTGCGTGGCCTGGGTGAGCTCAGCCTGGACATGGTGCGGCTGGTTGTCACGACCTATGAGCCGATGCTGGTCGAGATCGTCAACCTGCTGAAGGCCGGGCGCCGCTTCAACCAGTGGCAGATCAAGGAGCTCCTGCGGCGGGCTGCCATCGTGCGCTCGGACCTGGGGATCCTGCAGCGTCAGATCAAGGCGCTGCGCTACATTCGCCCCTTCTTCCAGACCGACCCCAAGGACTTCCACGCACAGGCTCAGATCATTGCCCAGATGGTTGGTGAATTCGGGCCGTTTTTCATCAAGATGGCGCAGGTAGCCGCCGCGAACGCGGATTTCCTCCCGGACCAAGTCGCCCGGGAGCTGGCGGTGTTCCATGAAGACGTTCCGCCCATGTCGCCGGCCGAAGTGGTTGCGGCTTTCATGGAATGTCACGGGCGCCCCCCGCAGGAACTCTATATGGACTTCGACCCGGCAAAGCCGCTGAAGTCCGGCTCGATCGGTTCGGTTTATCTGGCCCGCAAGCCGATGACGGTCGAGGGGCAGGATGTCCTGATTCCGGTGGTGGTGAAGGTAGGCCGACACAACATCGACCGCGAGTTCGTGATCGGGAAACTGGTGATCGGCCTGGCGATCATGAGTACCCACTACTGGGCACCGCATTCCAAGCTGGCACCCTTCCTGCGCGCCATGCAGCAGCAGGTGGATGAGTTTGTCGAAGGTTTTGAACGGGAACTGGATTTCCATACCGAAGCCCGCAATCAGCTGCGCTTCTATGAGCGTTCCCGGCATTCGCGGCGCTGGCGTGTGCCGGCGGTATATGGCGTCCAGCGGCGCATTCTAGAAATGGAATACATCGCGGATGCAAAAACACTGATCAGCGCCCTCGAAGGGGGTCCCCCGGCCCGGCGGCGGCGCCTGCAGCGCCAGATCACCCGCAACCTGATCTACACCATCTGCTATCACGTGCTGGTCTGGCAGGAGCTGCACGGCGACCTGCACCCCGGCAATGTGATGGTGAATCCGGACGGGGACCTGTACCTCATCGACTGGGGCAACTGCGTCACCATGGACGGCAAGTGGGCGGCCGTGTGGAATTACCTGGTGGGCGCATTGATCGCCGACACCGACATGCTGACCGATGCGCTGATCGCGATCAGCACCGACCCCTCAGGCAACACGCTACGGCGTGAAGAGATTCGCTCCGGCCTGGAAGACACCTTGCGCAAAAAACAGGTCCGTCCGCTGAATGCGCGCGGTCTGGTGCGCGAGCTGCGGCAGGAAGGCCTGGCAGGGCTGCACCGCCGAGGCCAGACGGCCCTGCACCTGATGTCGAATACGCAGTCCCTGGGGCTGGTTGTTGTCGGCGACTACCTGCACCTGTCACGCTCGCTGTTTGCTGCGATCGGCTCTTTCGGCAGCCTGTACGCCGACGAATCGCGATTGCGCCTGCTGCAGGATGTACTGGTCGGTGTCGGTACCTTGCCCGTCACACTGGTACAGGATCGTCTGGAGTCCCGGCTGGAACGCGTGCGCGTCGGTTTGCGCCAGCGATTCCCCATTCTTGAACCCCCCAGCATGCGTGAGCTGACCCAGGCCCGCATCCAAGCCCTAACGGTAGATCCGGTATGAGTCTGTTCGGACTAAGTCAGAAGTTGCTGTTCAACCTGGATGCGGAATCCGCGCACCAGGCCACCGTCGCCTTGCTCAAGCGTGCGCCCAAAGTGCAGAAAGCGCTGCTCGGCCAGTGCCTGCCAGCACCGCGTGAGGTGATGGGGTTGCAGTTTCCCAACCCGGTAGGCGTGGCCGCAGGGCTGGACAAGAACGGGGAGTGCATCGAGGGACTGTTCGGGCTGGGATTCGGCTTCGTCGAGGTGGGTACGGTGACTCCGCGTCCGCAAGCGGGTAACCCCCGCCCGCGGGTGTTCCGGCTGGTCGAGGATCAGGCCATCATCAACCGGCTCGGTTTCAATAACCGGGGGGTGGACTATCTGTGCGCGCAGGTCAGCCAGGCCCGCAAGCGCGGCGTTGTGAAAGGGCCGCTGGGGATCAACATCGGCAAGAACGCGACCACGCCGATGGAGCATGCGGTCGATGACTATCTGCATTGCCTGGACCGGGTCTATGCGCTGGCGGATTACATCACGGTCAATATCTCCTCGCCCAATACCAAGAACCTGCGGGATTTGCAGTCCCCCGAACAGCTGCGGGCATTCATCGACACGCTGGTTGAGCGCGGCGAACAGCTGGCAGCAACCCACGGACGGCGACCCATCGTGCTGAAAATTTCCCCGGACAATGGTGAGGAGCAGCTGGCGGCCATGGCCAGGGTGCTGCGCGAAAGCGGTATCGACGGTGTCATCGCCACCAACACCACGATCAGCCGCCCGGCATTGGTCGACAGCCGTCAGCGGACGGAGACGGGTGGGCTGTCTGGCCGACCGCTGTGTGATCTGGCTCTGCGCCAGCTGCGCATGCTGCGCGAAGAACTGGGCCCTGAGCTCCCGGTGATTGGCGTGGGGGGCATCCATGACCAGGTCAGTGCGCAGGCCCGGCTGGCGGCCGGAGCGCAGCTGTTGCAGGTCTATACCGGCTTTGTCTATCGCGGCCCGGCATTGCTGCGCGAGGCCGTAGCTGCGGCACGGGCACAGCAAGGCGCATAAAAACGCCCCGCAAAGCGCGTGGCTTTTCAACGGGGCGGAATTGCGTGCAGCGAACCGGGGTTCGCTGTGCATGTCAGAGCTTGAAGATCGAGCCCAGTCGCTGGGCGAACATCATGTCGCCTTCCAGTTGCACCTTGCCGGTCATGAATGCGGTCATGCCGTCGAGTTCGCCGGTCAGCAGGGCCTGCAGATCGTCATCCGCCATCGTGATGGTGACGGTTGCGTCGCCCGTGCTGCCTTCGGTCACGGTTGCGGCGCCGTCGGCGATGGTGACGTAGCGCGGGGTAGAGCAGTTGAACTGGACTACTGCCGAGACACCGGCAGCACCGGCCGGGTCAACGGCCGACGGCATCTTCTCGAAAATCTCGTCAAGCGTCATCTCTTGTCTTCCTCAATAAGTGGGCGAAATCACACACCCGATGAATGGGGGACTGGCGAGTGTACATGCCCCGTAAAAATCCTGACGGATGTCAGAAGAGGGCTAGAATAGGCCTTGTAAATCCTCGCGGCTGAACCCTGTATTCGCCGGGGGATGTGCTAGCTTCCGGCCCCTGTTTCTTGTTGTTCCTCTCCCTATGATCGCATCCGTCCTCAAGGCGCACTATCAGCGCAACACCATTGCTGTGCCACGCGACCTGGATGCGGTAACCCAGATTGACCCCCACGAAGACCCGGACGGCGCCGCAGTCGCGAATCGCATCTGGTCCAGCGTGCAGGACCTGTATCGCAGCGGCTACCAGCCCGGGATCGGCATGTGCATCCGGCATCATGGCCGTCTGGTCATGAACCGGACAATCGGGCACGCCCGGGGCAACGAGCCGGGTAACCCGGACCTGTCGGCGGCGGTTCCGCTGGCGCTCGATACCCCCATCAGCCTGTTTTCATCGTCCAAGGCGATCACCGCAGTGCTGGTACACAAACTGGCGGAGGAAGGCCGGGTCGACCTGAGCGCGCCGGTCTGCGACTACATCCCGGAGTTTGCCGCCCACGGCAAGCACAAGACCACCGTCGAACAGGTGCTGGCGCATCAGGCCGGGATTCCGTCATTCCCGACGCATTTCGGGATCGAGCATGCCGGCGACTGGGATGCGGTGATCGAGGTCCTGTGCCGGATGCCGCCGATCTCCAAGGCCGGCAAACTCACGGCCTACCATGCAATCACCGGGGGCTTCATCCTGGGCGAAATCGCCCAGCGTGCGACCGGCGAATCCCTGGCGGACATCCTCGACAGCCGGCTGCGCAAGCCGCTGGGCATGCGAAGTTTCACTTACGGGATAGACCCCGCCGACAACGACAAGGTGGCGCTGAACTATTTCGTCGGGCCGCCCCTGCCGCGCTTGCTGGGAATGCTGGCCGAGAAGGCCCTGGGCATCCCGTTCGAAGAAGCCTGTGCCGTATCCAACGAGCCGGCGTTCATGAACCAGGTGATTCCTGCCGGCAACCTTTACGCCACGGCCGAAGAGGCGTCACGGGCATTCCAGATGCTGCTGGATGGCGGCAGATGGGAAGGGCAGCAGGTGCTGCAGCCGGAAACCGTGCGCCGGGCCGTGGAGCCATTCGGGCGCATGCGCTTCGACCGGTTGCTGCGTCTGCCCATGCGTTACAGCCGCGGCATGATGCTGGGTCACCCGGCCGTCAGCCTGTACGGGCATCAGAATGCGCTGGCATTCGGGCACCTGGGATTTCTCAACATCCTGTGCTGGGCCGACCCGGAGCGTGCCATCTCGGTCGCGCTCATCACCACCGGCAAGGCCGCTCTCGGCCCCCATCTGGCGCCGCTGGGGCGTGTTCTGGCGGCAGTCAATTCCGGCTACCCGCAGTTGCCGCTCGCGCAGCAGCCTGCCTGGGCGCAGCAACTCCCTCGTGGACTTAACGCCCTGATCTGAACCCCCGACATTCCCGAATTCAACCTGAGGAGACAATCGATGCAATTTACGTCTGAACATGAGGACATCCGGCGAACCGTAGCCCGTTTCGTGGATGAGGAACTCAATCCGCATGTGGAGGCCTGGGAAGAGGCCGGCATCTGGCCCGGACGTGAGGTGCTGAAAAAGGCGGCAAACCTGGGATTGCTGGGTATCAGCAAGCCGGTGGAATTCGGGGGGCTGGGCCTCGACTACAGCTACTCGCTGGTGTATGCCGAGGAACTGGGCAACTGCTCGACCGGGGCGCTGCCGATGGCCATCGGTGTGGTGACGGACATGGCGACACCGGCGCTGTCTCGCTTTGGTTCGGACGAACTGCGACATGAGTTCCTGGCGCCAACCATCGCCGGAGACATGATCTGCTCCATCGGCGTGTCCGAGCCGGGGGCCGGATCGGACGTGGCGAACATCAAGACGCAGGCGGTGAAGGAGGGGGATGACTATGTCATTTCCGGCTCCAAGATGTGGATCACCAACGGTGCGCAGGCCGACTGGATCTGTCTGCTGTGCAACACCTCCGACGGTTCGCGGCACAGCAACAAGTCGCTGATCATCGTGCCGATGGATGCGGC
>JBFHON010000171.1:0-6300 GCA_041593295.1 Oceanococcaceae bacterium
GGGTTTGTCAATCAAGGGCTGGGGGGCGTGGTTTCGCGGAACACCCAGAACTTTGCCAGCAAATAGTTGACAGCGAAAGCCCCGAGGGTGGCGCCGATCTGCGCCCCAAGCCAGGGGAGGCCGGCGGCCAGCCCTGCAGCCATGACCAGGGCGTTGGTGACGAACCCGCCGATTCCGCTGAGCAGAAACCGGGCAAACGCGATGAGGCCTGCATCAGCACCGGCAAAGGTAATTCGGGAGTGCAGCATGAAGTTGATCAGCAGTCCCAGGGTGGCACCGGCCAGCGAACCCCACCAGGCGTCGGCGTGAAAAACCTCCACCCACACCAGCAGCAGGAGGTAATGACCGGCGGTGCCGATCAGGCTGACCCCGCCGAAGGTGAGCAGGTGCTTCAACGGAACTCGGGCCGGGGGCGCCACACCCCGACGGGGCAGTCGCCCCAGAGTTCGGTGCGATAGAAGGCGTAATGCGATTTCAGGGTGGCATCGACGCGGGCGAAGCCCTCCTTGCCGCCGCTTTCGCGGCATTCCCGTCCGCCCCAGATGATGAATTCAATGTCCCGTGCTCGGGCCCAGGCGCCGGCGTTGGCCAGCTTGGCTTCGTAAAGTTGATTGATGGGTTCCTTGCGCGCGTTGACTTCGCCAAAACCGCCGCGCCAGGTGAATTCATGGTCGGGCCAGCCCAGGTACACCGCCTGGCCGCCCATCAGCGACAGGGCGCCGGAATCGTCGTAAGCGGCGGCCTTCACGTTTTCCAGCGACAGCCCCTGTTCCTGCTGGCGCAGGTACAGGATTACGGACTTGTTGGCATGGTCCCGCATGTAGATATGGTCGCCGTAAATCTTGCCGACGTCGTCACCGGCCCGGCGTGTGAGCTGATCGACCAGGGGGATCGCCGATATCAGCAGCAGGCCGGCAATGGCAATGCTGGTCACCTGCAGTTTGCGGCGCTCGCTGCTGAGCAGCGTGATCAGGCCGCCCGTCATGCCGAAGGCCCAGGTCCAGCTCCACCATTTCATGGCCGAGTTGGTGCGCTCGTAGATGTCGACCGAAAGGTCGTTGACGTAGATGGTTGCGTTCAGGCCGAGCAACACCAGGGTGATGGCGGCCAGATAACCACCGATGCTGCGCAGGCGGGTGGCCCAGAGGCTCAGTCCGCAGACCACATACAGTGGCCAGAACTGCATCAGATAGGGCCAGGGGCTGCCGCGGTACTCCCAGGGGACCAGTTTGATGCCCACGCTGAGCGTGCGTCCTGCAAGCCCCTGCAAATGCGGGAGGAAGATCACCACACTGGCCAGTGCGCCGAGCACCATCCATTGCAGGCGCTGTGTCGCCAGCTTGAAGTCGCGCTCCACCGCCCAGCGCCAGGGCAGCCACAGCCCGGCGATCAGTATGGTGTGCGGGAACATCCACGAGTTGGATGCCAGCTGCAGCAGTGGAAACCCGCCCAGCAAGGCCAGCAGCACCCGTTCCTCCCGGATCGTGCGCGCCTGGCTCAGGCGAAACAGCAGGGCCAGCAGGGCGATGACCAGAAAGAACCCGGACTGGGTGGGGTGAAAATCTCCCAGAAAGATCTGGTAGGCGAAATATTCCAGCGGCTGTTCCTGCGGCAGGAACTGGCTTTTGGGTCCGGCTTCCTCGCCGAAAATCTTGTGGAAGACCTGGCCATTGAAGCGGGCTTCGGCAGTCAGCGAGACGAACGCGGGGTTTTCACCGTCGCCGCGCATGTTGTCGTAGTGCCAGGGAACGCTGATCAGCGCGGCGCCGGTTCCGCCCAGGCCCAGCGTCAGTCCGACAATGGCGGCCTTGCCATTTCGCCCCAGTACCATGTGGGCGACCCGCCAGCCGGCGAACAGGGTGGCCGCTACAAACAGCACAAAGCCGGACTGGTAGAGGATGGTGGACGGCAGGCCCAGCATCCGCCCTGGCAGGCTCATCAGGTAATACTGCAGCGGATAGTAGAAATCAAACTTGTAAGGCGGCAGCCAGCGATCCACCGCAGGCAGGCTGTCCGCGTACAGGAAGTTCTGCAGGAACAGCAGGTTGGTAAGTTTTTCCGAGGACGCGTACAGGCTGGGGAAGACAAAGCGCCAGGCCAGCGGCCAGAGCACCGCCAGCGCCAGGACGATCAGCGCCGAACGCGGAATGCGGAGCGCGCCGGGCAGGTCCTGCAGGGGCGTGGTGGCGAGGTCGCGGTTCAGCAGGGCAGCGGCAGCAGTGAGCGCAAGCCAGAGCGCCCACAGCCCCAGCGTCCCCAGCCAGAGTACGTGCTCCACGAAGTACAGGCCGGCCGCCGTGATCAGCAGCCACAGCATCCCGCCACCTGGAAGGCCCGGTGTCAGTCGACGGGCCAGCAGCGCAAAGGGAGCAAAAAGCGCGCAGCCGGTGACCAGCAGCGCGAGTACGTAAAGTGCGGACATCTCGAAAACCCGTCGTTATTGTCGTGCCAGGCCGAATTCGCCGACCTCCCCCCGGGGGTTAGTCGATTCTAGCAGTCAGTTGTATACTTATTGGTTGCATTTGCTGAATTGGTCCAACCATGGCCCGCGTTACTGTCGAAGACTGCCTCGAAAACATCCCCAACCAGTTTGACCTGACTCTGGCGGCGGCTCGCCGTTCCCGTGCGCTGGCACGCGGAGCCCATTCGCTGGTGGACTGGGAAGATGACAAATCCACCGTCGTCGCATTGCGGGAAATTGCCGAGCGCAAGGTCGGTGCCGAGGTTCTGGACCAGGACGAACTGCCGCCGCTGCCCACCATCCGGGTTGACACCAGCAACATCGAAATCGGCACGGACTGATTTGTTTCCGCTGGTGTCGCTACTAGGCTGACCCAGCGGCTACACTGGAGCCCGTGGAATTCCCGGTCTTCACTCGCATCAACAAGGCTATCCGAACGCAGCGGATCGACCGCGCGTTCGGAATCAATGCCTTGTGCGATGTTCTCGAGGATTACCTCCCCGAAGACGACATTGACCTGGTCCGGCGCGCCTACAACTACGGCGCGCGGGCTCACCGTGGGCAATATCGCAAATCGGGCGAGGCGTACATCTACCACCCGCTGGCGGTAGCCCAGATTCTGGCGCACATGAATCTGGATGCGGTGACGATTGCTGCGGCCATCCTGCATGACGTGATCGAGGACACCGAAGCCGCCGCCTCCGACCTGCAGGCGCGCTTCGGGGCGGATGTCGCGCATATCGTCGAAGGCGTCAGCAAGCTGGACCGGGCCTCCGACCAGAGCCGGGAAACGGCTCAGGCGCAAAGCCTGCGCAAGCTGCTGCTGGCGATGACCGATGACATCCGCGTGATTCTGGTCAAGCTTGCGGATCGTCTGCACAACATGCGCACGCTCGGCTCGATGCCCGCCCCCAAGCGACGGAGGATTGCGCGCGAAACGCTCGATATCTATGCGCCGATCGCCCAGCGTCTGGGCATTCACGCGATGCGCACGGAGCTGGAGGACCTGGGCTTTTCCAACCTCTACCCCTTGCGGCACAGGGTGCTGCGGCAGTCGGTCGAGCGGGTTTCCAGCAAGCGCAAAAACCTCATCCGTGAGGTGGAGGCGCGGCTGAGCCGGGCGCTGGCGCAGGAGGGCATTGGTGCTGCGGTATTCGGGCGGCGCAAGAACCTGTACAGCACCTATCGCAAGATGCGCAGCAAGCATCTGCATTTTCTGGATGTGATGGACCTCTACGGCTTTCGCGTCGTGGTGGACTCGGACGATGCCTGCTATCGCGCTCTGGGCGTGGTGCACAGCGTGTACCGGCCGGTGCCGCAGCTGTTCGACGACTACATTGCCAACCCCAAGGTCAATGGTTATCAGAGTCTGCATACCACCCTGGTCGGGCCCAAGGGGGTCAAGATCGAGGTGCAGATCCGCACCCGGGAAATGAACCAGGTGGCCGAAGCCGGTGTGGCCGCGCACTGGCTATACAAGATGAACTCCAACAAGTCCCGGCTGGCCGCGCCCCAGCAACGCGCGCGGGCCTGGCTGGACAATCTGATGTCGCTGCACGCCGAAGCGACCGATCCGGAAGATTTCGTCGAGAATGTCCGGGTCGACCTGTTCCCGGACGAGATCTACATCTTTTCCCCCAAGGGGCGCATCGTGCGCCTGCCCAAGCGTTCGACGCCGGTCGATTTCGCCTATGCGATCCATACCGAGCTGGGCAACACCTGCGTCGCCGCGCGGGTGGATGGGCGCCTGTCGTCACTGGCGACCCCGTTGCAAAGTGGGCAGAAAGTGGAAATTGTTACCGCCAAGCATCAGCAGCCGAACGCGGTCTGGCTGAACTCGGTGCGTACGGCCAAGGCGCGCAGCGCGATACTGCACAAACTGCGGCACCAGCGCGAGGACGAAGCCCGCAAGCTGGGGCGGCGCCTGCTGCAGATGGCGCTGCGCCAGCTCGGTCACAAGACCGGCGGCATCGAAGACGAGCGCGTTGATGATGTGCTGCTCACGCTGGGGGTGGACAGCATGGATTCGCTCTACGAGGAAATCGGGCGCGGCAAGCGTCTGGCCCAGGTGGTCGCGCGGCAGCTGGCCGCGGTAGAGGCCGGCGCCGACACGGAAAACGGGGCCTCCCTGCAGGTCACCGGTACCGAGGGCATGGTGCTCGAGTATGCGCGCTGCTGTCGCCCGATTCCCGGCGATGCCATTCGCGGCAAGCTGTCTTCGGGCCGCGGGATCGTCATTCACCGGCGCAAATGCACGCGTGGCGACAGTCGCAATGCCGACGGCCGGGACGTGGTCGATGTGGTCTGGGCGGACGATGTCAGCGGGGAATACCCGGTCGAGGTGGTCATCTCCAGCACCAACCGACGGGGCATGCTGGCGTCGGTCGCGACCGCGGTTTCGGACGCCGAGTCCAGCGTGGACCGGGTCAACATCTACGACCGCAGTGGCGAAGTCACGGAATTCCAGATCATCTGCTCCGTTAAAAACCGCGTCCACCTCGCGCGCATCCTGAGGGCGCTGCGCCGCATCCCCGGGGTCGAGCGCGTGGAGCGGGGGCCGGTCGACTCCGGCCGGCGGATCAGTGAAGACTAATTTCCATCAGCAAACAACAGCTATGAAGCGAGAAATCATCAACACGGCGCAGGCGCCGGCAGCGATTGGAACCTACTCCCAGGCGGTGCGCGCCGGGAATGTGCTGTACATGTCGGGGCAGATTCCGCTGGTGCCGGCGCACATGGAGCTGATCGCGAGCACGAATTTTGCCGATCACGCCCGTCAGGTGTTTCGCAATCTGGAGGCCGTGTGCATGGCTGCGGGTCTGGGCCTGAATGACATCGTCAAGCTGAACATTTATCTGCCTGACCTGGGCAACTTTGCCGCGGTCAATGCCGTGATGGCGGAGTTTTTCGAGGAACCTTACCCGGCGCGAGCGGCGGTGGGTGTGGCCAGCCTGCCCAAGGGTGCTCTCGTGGAGGCCGATGCCATCGCGGTCTTTCCGGCCTAGATCACTGCCAGCGCGATGAAACTGTCGGCTTTGCCGGGTGTGGGGCCGCGCACGCTGGAGCAGCTGAACCGTCTGGGGCTGGAGACCGTCGAGGATCTCCTGCTGCACGTTCCGTCCCGTTACGAAGACCGCACCCGGGTCACCCCGGTCGGGGAGGTCGAAGCCGGTCAGGCCGTACGTTTCCTGGTCTGTGTGCGGGACAGCCGTGTTCAATTCGGGCAGCGCCGAAGCCTGCGGATCGATGCGGCTGACGACAGCGGAGATGTCGCGCTGCGTCTGTTTCACTTTCGCTCGGAGCAGCAGGCGCAATGGTCGCCGGGCACCTGGGCCCTGTGCTGGGGTGTGGTGCGCGAGGGCCGCTGGGGGCGGGAGTGCGTGCATCCGCAGATGATCCGCGTGCCCGGGCCTGACCGTCTGCCGGATCTCGGGAGCCACCTGACCCCGGTCTACCCCACGACCAGCGGCCTGACCCAGGCCCGCTTGCTCAAGTTGCAGCAGGCGGCACGTGCGCGGGTCCATGACCTGTGTCCCGAGCTGAGTCCGGAGGTCATCCGTCCACGGATGTCGGTCGCCGATGCGATTGTGGCCGTGCACACCCCGCCGGTGGATGCCGACGAGCAACTGCAGGCGGCGCGCGACCGGCTGGCCTTCGAGGAGCTGCTTGCGCAGCGTCTGGCGGTGCTGCGGGGGCGCATGCGCTCGCGTGCGGACAATGCGCCGCGCTGTCCCGTTAATGCGCAGGCGGCTGCCGCACTGATCGCGGCATTTCCGTTCGCGCTGACAGCCGCGCAGAACCGGGTGGTGGCCGAGATCGGCGCAGGTCTGGATTCCACC